>JASIKQ010000631.1 GCA_030049565.1 Candidatus Sulfotelmatobacter sp. | reverse complement strand
GAGTGAAGACATACTTCCGGTTTGGTGGCTTCTCGAGGTCGTTGGTTGCGTTGAACGCGATGACTTTGCGCGTTTCTGAGCCTCCGACTGGCTTGTCCAGAGGCGAATACGTCCCGTCGAAAAGTATGTAGGTCTTGCCCGACAGCACGCACATCTTCGGCGATCTTCCTGCGAGGGTCAGGAAGAAATCAATCATTTTGACCGTGCCATTTCCCCGGTCGCGTCCTTTCTCTGTGAACGAGAAACGGCTGACGCCCTCTTGCAGAGCGTATAGCGTCCAGAGCGCTTCATCGCTCCAGCCCCTGCCGCGCAAAACATCCATAAAACCCCGCTTCCTGTGGCGATTGGCCAATGAGCGGATGCGGTCCTTCAATTCCTCTGACGTCGAGTCGGAAGCTAGCGACTCGTAAATCGTCTGCCCAAAATTAAACAATACTATATGACACTGCCCCGCCGCCAGACCGCCCTTTCGTTTACGGTAGAACCCTATCGTGTACCAACGACCGCTGTGCTCCTCCGCGTTGCCGATCACTTCCGTAATTAGTGAACTGAGGTAAAGTGCACCCTCGTCAGAAAGCTCAAACCCCTGGGTGGTAAGGCAGGCGTTGAAGTACTCTATCAACTTCGTCGCGGCCTCATCGCAGCGCCTCGATTTCTCACGGCGAGCGGCCCTCCCGGAATACAGCTCCGACCGACGGATCGTCCTCTCAATCTCCTTTGGGAGGACAGCGTCAGGGTGCTTGATATTGTGGAGAATGCCCGTCGCCCTAATCATGACGTTAACATCGGCATCTGACGAATTGACACCACTCAGAGCTAGGGGGTTCCCCTTGCGCCGGCTTCGAGCTTGCATCAGCAGGACGTCAGTAACCACGGAGGCACAAAGACCCAGGTGTTTGCACCGACTGTGATCCAAATGGATCTCCTTAACGGCGCTAGCCGCACACACTTCCCGGACCCTCCTCACAACATCAATTGCCCGTACCGGGTCATCGAGGAGCGAGAAGGTTTCCGGAATCTTGATGACCACTCGGCCCCGGCTCGGGCGTTTGGTCTTTAGCAGCTTCTCGCTGGGCCGCGATCTGCGACCATGCTTCCGTGGCCGTCCAGCGGCCCTTTTCTCCCTTTTCCGCCTGACGACCTCAAAATACTTGCGACGTTTACGGGTAAGCCGCTTCACTTCTGAGACTCCAGTATCCGAGGCCAAGTAGACCAGACCCGATTGCATTCCGCAACTGATGGGCCGTCAAAAGCGCCCGGCCTTCAACGGACGTCCCGGCCATTACCAAAAAAGGTGCTGGTGGGTCGGTCCAGGGTAAGCCCTTTGTCGATGCGCCTCGTGGCGGCTCGACCGACGAGTTCTCAAGGCGTTCAGAGCCTACCAGAAAGAACCCGCCGCGGCAGGGGAACCCTGCGAGCCCACGGCAGTTCTTCCGTCTTCTTGCTCACTCGAAGCCACGAACTCCAGATTAGGACACTTACCCGAGATTACCTTCGTGCTTGAGCCACCGGACGAAAATGTTAAAATTGTCCATTCTTGTCGAGAGCTGAAACGTTCTCCCAGATCTTTTGCGGCCACTCAGTACGCGGTTTCGCTGTGCTACACGCCAAGATTGGCCCTGCTCTCCGCGGAGTCTAACTATGCATATCGCAGTCGTTGGTTCGGGATATGTGGGATTAGTCGCTGGCACCTGCTTCGCCGATCTTGGTCACGACGTTATCCTTGTGGATAACGACGAACGCAAGATCTCCGCGCTTAAGGCCGGCCAGGTTCCGATCCACGAAAAATTCTTGCCTGAACTCTTGAAGCGGCATCATGGAAAGCGCCTCCAGTTCTCCACTGATTTGCACGAAGCGGTGCGCGCCAGTCAGGCGATTTTTATCGCCGTCGGCACGCCGCCCACGGATCGCGGCGACGCCGATCTTTCTTATGTCGAATCGGTCGCGCGTGAAATCGCCGGCGCCATTAACGGTTACAAGGTCATCGTCGAGAAGAGCACGGTTCCGGTATACACCAGCGAGTGGGTGTGCAGGATTACACTTCGCAACGGCGCCGATCGCGAATCGTTCGATGTAGCTTCCAACCCCGAATTTCTGCGCGAAGGCACGGCGGTTACCGACTTTCTTTTTCCCGACCGCATATTGGTGGGCTGCGATAATCAGCGCTGTGCCGCCGTGCTGCGGGAAATTTATTTGCCTCTAACCACCGGCAGCTACTACCAAAATGCCGGAGCGATTCCGCAGCCCGACCGCGCCACGATTCCTCCGCCCATCATCGTGAGCAGCAGCAAGAGCGCCGAGTTGATCAAGCACGCCTCGAACGCGTTTCTGGCCATGAAGATTTCCTTCATCAACGCAGTCGCGTCCATCTGCGAATCGGTGGGCGCGGATGTCACTCAGGTGTGCAATGGCGTCGGTACAGATTCGCGCATCGGCCGGCGCTTTTTGAATCCTGGTATCGGCTACGGCGGCTCGTGCTTCCCGAAAGATGTCATGGCTTTTCGCGCGGTCGCTCGCGAGTGCGGGTACGATTTCCGCCTGCTCGATGAAGTCATGCGCATCAACGAAGATCAGCGTGAGCGCTTCCTGCGCAAAGTTCGCAGCGCGCTTTGGACGCTTCGCGGCAAACATCTGGGAGTGCTCGGCCTCGCCTTCAAAGGCGGCACCGACGACATTCGCGAATCGCCCGCACTACTGATTGTGCAGTCTCTGTTGCAGGAGGGTTGCAAGATCACCGCTTACGATCCTGCCGCTATGGAGCGTACGCAGGAAATCATGAGCTCAGGCCTCAAGTTCGCCAACT
>JASIKQ010000630.1 GCA_030049565.1 Candidatus Sulfotelmatobacter sp. | reverse complement strand
TTGACGTCGCCGCGCAGGAAGCACAGCTTGCCCAAGTCGCCGCCACACTGCCTCCGCTGCTCAAGCAACTGGGTCAACAGCGTGATCTGCTGACAGTGTTGTCCGGTGGATTTCCGAACGAGGATTTGGTCGAAAAGTTCGAATTATCCAGTCTGCAGCTTCCGCAGGAACTTCCTTTAACCCTCCCCTCAAAGCTGGTGGAGCAGCGCCCCGATGTGCTCCAAGCCGAGGAAAACTTGCATTCTGCGAGCGCACTGATTGGAGTTGCGCGTGCGAATCGCCTGCCCAGCTTCAACCTGACGGGCGATATCGGAAGCATGGCTCTGGCTTTCGGCGACATCTTCAAAGCGGGCAACGGATTTCGCGATGTCGGTGCCAGCGTCACACAGCCCGTCTTCGAGGGTGGCACTCTGATGCACAAGGAGCGTGCCGCTCGGGCAGCCTACGTTCAAGCAGATGAGCAATACCGGAGTACGGTGCTTACCGCGTTTCAGAATGTCGCGGATACGTTGCATGCGTTGGAACAAGACGCAGACGGCCTGAAGGCTGCGGTCGCAGCACGCGATGCGGCCAAGGTCACGCTCGACCTCACAACGCGTCAGATGCAAGCCGGCTATGTGAGTTACCTCGCCCTGTTAAGCGCAGAACAGAGCTATCAGCAAGCCGTGATCAACCTGGTGCAAGCGCAGGCCAATCGCTATGCGGATACCACCGCATTGTTCCAGGCCCTCGGCGGTGGATGGTGGAATCGCCCGGATATACCCAAGAGCTAGTAATGGCGGGAGAACGAAGGAGGACTGGTCCCGCAAAACCAGCCGTGACGAATTGATCGCAGTTCGTGAGATATTGTTGCGGCGGACCGCCGGACTTCACTTCAGTTTATGTCCGATTGTGAATCATGGTAGGAAGCATGATCCCTGGTGACGAGCGGGAATCGCATATTTACCGGTCGGGCAAGCTGATGAGGGTGCCCGGCCCGGAGGGGCACAACTTCATCATTACAAATCTCAGCACCCAGGAAAGTTACGGGGTGTCGGCGACAGGCTGCATGCATGACCGCCACGCCCACATGCTTACCGTTCCGTTCTCTTACATCGGTTTCGATATCACGGTGCAGAGTGTAGCCGCCGGGCAAGAGACGGTCGACGGCCACTCCTGTAAGATCGAGGACGTCACCCTTTCGTCAAAGAAATTTATCAAACCCGCGAAGCTGAGACTATGGGAAGCGGACGATCTGCAAGGCTTTCCGGTAAAAGTGCAATTTCTGCGGGGCTTCGGACACGATCCGGTGATTCGCTACAAAGATGTGGTATTGGGCCCGCAGGATCCTACACTCTTCATCTATCCGAATTCTTGCGAGAAATCCCCAGGAGTAGAAAACATAAACAGGACCACCAGAACAGCCAAGCCAGCGAGAGAGTAATTGCTCAAACGGATCGGTTTTTCGAGGCCAAACATGGCGATAATAGTACCTGATTTCCTGCTCGCGACACTGTGAAACAAATTTTCATCCGGACCGTGCCCAGCAGGGGCCAACGATTATCGGTTTTCCAGCTCTCCCGCTTGCTCCTCGGTTCGCTTGGCGTCTTGACCTCTGCCCAGTCCTCGATAGGCCTGCGCGAGCAAATGCAGGGCGGCAACGTTTCTTGGATCGGATTTAGTAAACGCTTCGAGATCGGGCAAGGCGCCGGCAAAATCGGATTGCTGAATTTGCGCTTTGGCCAGTCCTAGACGGCCGTCGCTGTTGTTCGAATCCACCAGCAGCGCCGCCTCGAACTGGTCTTCCGCGTTCTTCGCGTCTTTTAATTGCAGGTAAACGTGGCCCAGGAGCAGTCGCGCGGATATTTGACTGGGCGAGAGCTTCAGGCTGGATTCAAGCGCATCGCGCCCCCCGGGCCAATCACCGGATTTTTCCAGTGCCTCGCCTAATTCGAAAGCGCCGGTGGAATCATCGGGACGCAATTCACAGGCGCGTTTCAAGAGCACAGCAGCTTCCGAGAAAGCTCCGGAAGCGAGTTCGAGCTCGCCGAGTTGCCGGAACACGACCGGCGACGTCGGGTCGAGCTGCACCGCCTTCTCCAAGAACTGGCGCGCTTCAGTCGATCGATTGTCGTCGGCGGCGAGCATGGCGCGGTGCAGCAGGTTCTGCACATCAATTTTATCTTTGGGATCCGGCAAAGCTTCTGCGGAGTTGCCGGCGTTTCTTGGCGGGAGCTTGGCCTGCCACTTTGCGATTTCGGCGCCCATACTCTGCGTCTTAGGGCTGTCTGGAGCGTAGAGATTTTTCAGTTCTTTCGGATCGGCTTGCAGGTCATAGAGTTCGGGACGAGGTGCTTCGATCAGCTTGGTGTCCGCGGTGCGCAGGGCGCGCAGAGGGGCCCATCCCCAGCGAAGAGGATAGTCGGTCTCGCCGAAGAGCAGGCGATTGGAGGACCGTTGCACATTCGTGGTTTGCTGAGTGGCTTGCTCGATGAGGGAAAGGAGCGACTCGCCGTTTAGTTCCGCAGGTGCAGCAATGCCGGTGGCGGAGAGAATGGTCGGCAGGATGTCTATGGTGCGTACCTCGGCATCAATCACCATCCCGTGATGCGGAACTGTCGAAGTGTTCAAGGGCATTTTCAGAATGAGTGGGATGTGGAGCGTCGAGTCGTAAAGAAACAGGCCGTGAGTTTCTTCTCCGTGTTCGCCCAGGCCCTCGCCGTGATCGCCCGTAACAATAATGACGGCGTTGTCATAGACGCCGGCTTTTTTCAGAAAAGCAATCCAATGGGCGACGGCGGAATCGGCATAGGCGATTTCGCCGTCGTATAGATGATCTTTGTATTTCTCGGAGAATGGGTGCGGCGGCTCGTAGGGATCATGGGGATCGAACAGGTGAACCCAGACGAAGTGAGGTCCGTTGCGGTGTTTGTCGAACCAGGCTTCGGCGTGTTCGACGACTTCCATGCCACGGCGCTCGACGCGATCCCAGCGCTCCGTATTCTGGCTGTGGGCGGGAAAGTTGTCGTAGAAATCGAAGCCGCGATCGAAGCCAGGAGCGAGCGTGTTGCTGTCAAGAATCACGGCCCCGATGAAAGCTGCGGTTTGGTAGCCATGCTTTTTCAGCAGTTCCGCAGCGGTCACATGTTGCGGCGAAAGCGGGATTCCGAAATCGGTGACGCCATGAACGCTGGGCAACAGGCCGGTCAGGATCGTAGCGTGCGAAGTGTTGGTGATCGGGCTATGAGTAAAGGCCTGCGTGAAGCGGATTCCATCGGCGGCGAGCGCGTCAAGTGCGGGGGTTTCGACCTGCTTGTATCCGTAGCAGCCGACATGATCGGGACGCAGCGTATCTATGGTGAGGAGAAATACATCGGGAGAAGAGTTGCGCGGTGCGGATGATTGGGACCAGGACGGGGGTACGAACTGAGTGATCCCGGAAAAGAACCCGATGATCGAGAAAAAAATGGCCGACCATCTCATAAGGGTTCAGCCTAGCACAGCTGTTCTGTTGATTTGAGCGAGATGTCCGCCTCCAACAGAGAAGTCGCGGGCAGGCTTCAAGACGGATGAAGCCGCCATCCAGCCATCGCGCTACTTCATGCGATTGCGATACAAGCTTGTATCCACTTGCCGAACCATGGCCTCGATGTCGAGCGGCACCTGTAAAAACGCGGCTATTTCTTCGGCGACTGCCTTCGGTTCGCGCAGCACGCGATGATAGTGCACGCGCGAGACCTGCACATTCGGCTTGCCCGCAAGCCACTTGTTCACGTCGATCAGGTGGCGCTGAAAGGCCTCTTCGATCGCCGATGTGTGGGTGTTCGAGTCCGCATTACCGCGGCGTCGCAGCATTTCGTCCTGCGACTTCAACACCTCGGGTAGCGGACGCTGCATGAAGATGACGCGGTACTCGTGGTCCGGGGGCAACGACAGAACCAGTTGCGAGATGACCTTCACAACTTTGCCTTCGGTCTCCGCAATCAGACTGGGATCTTTCGGAAGCTGCTTGATGCGCTCCCACTCGAAGTAGCCCTTGGGGTTGTCGCTGTCGGATTTGCGCTCGCCGTCGGAATGAACCGGCAGCCCGCCCGCAGCGAGCATCTGCATCATCAGCGATGTGCCCGATCGCGGCAGTCCAGAAACAACAACGATCATCGGCGCCTTTCAAACCACAAAAAGAGCGAAGCGGATTATCCGCTCCGCTTTGATCTCAAACCTGGGCGTAATGATATACGCGCCCCGCTAGTTCCCGACATTGCGACATGATCTTTCATCGGAGCACTCCTGCGGTCCGCCATGCACATGGGCTCGGTCGGTTACGCCATACCCTGCCGCCTGTTTTTCAACGCACCACCGAATGAGCCTCAGTGATATTTTGCGCTCGTTCGCGTTCGCGTTTCGCGTCCTCGGTCCGATTCATGTGGTCGTAGGCTTCGGCAAGCGAGAGGTGTGCAGGGGCGAAGCCGGGCAGGTGTCCGGCGGCGATTTCGAGGTGCACGATAGCGGCTTTAAGGTCGCCTGTCTTTAGCAGCATTGCTCCGATTTCGTAGTGCGCCCAGGCGGAGTCGGGCTGGAGTTCAACCGCTTTGTGGAGATGCTTCGCAGCCTCGGGGTAGCGCCCTTTCCGGGCCAGCGCCGCTCCAAGTGTGTATTGCGCCAGGTAAAGGTTGGGGTCGGCGGAGACGACGGGATTGAGCGCAGCGATGGCGCGCTCCGGCCTCGACTGGTCGCGGGCCGTTGCTTCGATCACTTTGTTCGCCTCCGTTATTTTGTCTTTGGGATCGGTTCCCGTAACCGAGGCGACAGAGCCCGACGAGTGTTGCAGTCCGACGTATCCGAGCGATGCCAGCTTCTGCATTTCGGACGAGCTCAACTCGGCGGAAGACTTGGCCGCATCGCGGCTGAAACTGCGGTCGAAAGCGTTGAGTTGCGCCGCCATTGTGTCGAGCGTGGCCTTCGAACTCTGCGCTAGGTTGTGCGTAGCTCCCGGATCTGCGGTCAAGTCGTAGAGTGCGGGCTCGGGAGCACGAATGTAGAGATACTTGCCGGCGCGCCAGGATTCGAGCGGGCTCCAGCCGAATCCGCATTGGGGCAGATCGGCCCGGGAGTATACGGGGTGATCACTCGTACCAACACCGGCCTTCGCGATCCGCAACAGCGATTGTCCCTGCATTTGCGAGGGCACCGGAACCTGCGCGATTTCAAGCACGGTCGGAGCGATGTCGACAAGCCTTACTTTAGCGGCAACTCGGGTCGCGGCCGGCTTGGCGGCGGGCTCGCCTTGAGGCAGTTTTACCAGCAGTGGAACATGAATGGTCTCGTCGTAGAGAAAAATGCCGTGTGCGTCTTCACCGTGGGCGCCCAGGCTCTCGCCCTGGTCGGCAGCGACGATGACTACGGTATCTGGGTAGATTTTTTGCCGTTGCAAGGCGGCGATCAATTCACCGGCGGCAGAATCGGCCGCAGTGAGGGTGGAATTATAGGAAGCAGCGGGTGCGCGCGCATCGCTGATATGCACCCATAGAAAAAACTGCCCCTGCGCATTGTGCTTCAGCCAGGCTACGGCTCGCGCGACCACCTGGCTACCGCCGCGCCCAGTCACCGGAGCACTAGCGTCACCAGGTAGCGCAGGCCGGAAGCCCGCGTCATAAGTCTCGAAGCCGCGGTCGAACCCTTGCGCCGGTCCGTTCTGCGGATCAAGGTCAATGGAGGCAACAAACGCAGCCGTGTGGTAGCCCTGCGACTCAAGCAGGTCAGGCAGGTACGGCAACGACGACGATAGCCTGCCTCCAATCTCGCTCATGCCGGTACTCTGCGGGTAGGCTCCGGAAAGAATGGTCGCGTGCGAAACCACGCTGCCTGGAGCCTGAGCGTAGGCATGCTCGAAGACGATGCTCTCCACGGCGAGACGATCGAGGTTGGGCGTAAGCGAACCCTTGGCGCCAAGGAAGCCCACACGGTCGGCGCGGGCGGAGTCGAGGGTAATCAGCACCAAGTTGGGTTTGGATGCCGCTGCGGCGGAAGAAAAACAAAGAAAGATCGCACTCACGCCAGCAATGACTTTTCGCATCATGACAGCAAGTGTAAAGCTGCGCCGAACCGCAGTCTTGACGTCTATGCAACTCATTGTACAATCTGTGTACCTGCTCCTCGGGATTCCCAATCTCGTGGTGATGCGGTGATCACCCCGTGGTTGGCCAGGAACGCTCGTGGCCCTCCGCGAAGCTGGATCACATTAATTATTTGCATAATTGCTTGCCTTGACCGTGTCCTTCAGAAGACGTGTTCCATCGGTGTGTCTGCTGGCTTTGTGCGCCGCGGGTCTAAGCCTGCTCATCTCCTGCCAGCACGCGCGGGGCGGAGCGGTTCGGTTCAGAAAAGTGATCGTTCTCGGTGTCGACGGGCTCGACCCTGACCTGCTCACGAACTTCATGGCGGAGGGCAGGATGCCTAATTTCGCCCGCCTGGCCGCGCAGGGATCGTTCCGGCGTTTGACGACGAGCATCCCGCCGCAAAGTCCGGTGGCGTGGTCGAACCTGATCACGGGAATGAACAGCGGCGGGCACGGGATCTTTGATTTCATCCACCGGGATCCGAAAAACTTCCAGCTTTATTTTTCCACGTCGCGGGTCGAAGGCCCCAAGCACAACTTTCATCTTGGGAGTTGGGTGATCCCGCTCGGCAGCGGCTCGGCGGAACAGTTGCGGCACGGCAAGGCCTTCTGGGAAATTCTGGATGAACACAGCGTGCCCAATTATGTGTACCGCATCCCGGCAAATTTTCCTCCCATCACCGCGAAAGGCAAGACTCTTTCCGGGATGGGCACGCCCGACCTGCGCGGCACGTACGGCACGTTTACTTTCTACACGGACGATCCCACGGCGTCGCTGGGCGAGGTCGAAGGTGGAGAAACCGTGCTGGTCGAAGTAAAGAACAATCGGGTTGTGACCAATCTGATTGGACCGGACAACACGTTTCGCAAAAACTCACCGCCATCCGCCGAGCCGTTCACGGTTGACGTGGATCCGCTGGAACCGGTGGCGCGCATCGCCGTGCAGGAACAGCAGTTCGTTCTGAAGGAGGGCGAATGGAGCGGCTGGGTTTCGGTGGAATTCCAGCTGATGCCGCTAATTGGGAGTGTAAAGGGGATCTGCCGCTTTTATCTCAAGCAGACCCATCCCCGTTTTCAACTCTATGTGTCGCCAATCAATATCGACCCCAGAAATCCAGCTCTGCCCATTTCCACGCCCTCGAATTACTCGAGCGATTTGGCGAAACAAATCGGCGAATTCTACACGCAAGGCATTGCCGAAGATACCAAGGCGCTCACCGCTGGCGTGCTTGACGACAAAGAATATTTGGAGCAGACGCACTCCGTGCTCGCCGAACATCGGCGCGCGTTCGACGTTGAGTTCCCGAAATTCCACGACGGTGTGTTCTTCTTTTATTTTTCAAGCCTCGATCTGAACGCGCACATGCTGTGGCGGCTGACTGATCCGCAGAGTCCCGCATATGACGCCGCACTCGCTGCTCGATACAGGTCGTCGCTGGAGGAGTTTTACGAGCAGATCGATCAGGTACTGGGTGAGGTAATGCCTAAGATCGACGATAATACGACGCTGCTCGTGCTTTCCGACCACGGATTTGCTCCCTACCGGCGCTCCTTTAATCTGAATACGTGGTTGTTGAACAATGGCTATATCGCGGTCAAAGAGGGCGCTGGCGGGGATGCAAGCGAACCGTTCGCCAACCTGGATTGGAGCCGTACGCGCGCGTATGGGTTGGGCTTGAACGGACTCTATCTGAATATGCGCGGACGCGAGCATGAAGGCATTGTCGAGCCCGGCCCTCAGGCAGACGCGCTGCTCCGTGAAATCCGGGAAAAGCTTTTGGAGGTTCGCGATCCGAAGGATGGTTCTCGGGTTATTACGCGAATCGATCTGGCCAGCGAAGTCTACCAGGGGCCATATGCGCGCACCGGTCCGGATGCGCTCGTCGGCTACAACCGTGGGTATCGCGCGGGATGGAAAACAATTCTGGGCGCGTTCCCGGCGGAAGTGCTCGAGGACAACACGAATCCATGGAGCGGCGATCATTGCATCGACTTCACGAAAGTGCCGGGAGTGCTGTTGAGCAACCGCAGGATTGAAGCGCAAGCTCCGGCACTGACCGATATCGCGCCCACAATTCTGTCGGAATTCGGAATTGCGAAAACGAAGGATATGATGGGGCAGTCGGTGTTTCAGTCGCGCTAGGCGCTGCCAGTTACGCACAGGGGTACTTATGTTTGGTTCACACAAAGTGAAAATCGAAGGCGAACTGCTGGAGAAGGTCAAGCAGTGTTCGGATGCCGCTGGCTACGAATCCATCGACCAATTTGTAATCCATATGCTGGAAAAAGAAACCAGGAAAATCCTGCCGGACGAGAGCAGCACGTCGAAAGAAGAGATGCAGAAACGGCTGCGCGGCTTAGGGTACATCGAGTAGTTTGACTGTTCTCTCAAATCCGATGGCGGTAGCTCGTCATGGCGCGGCAAGCGCCGCGTTCAAGCTCTTTCTGCTGACCAGTCCGCTGGCGATTGTTGTGGTGTTGTCGCTGGGAGTTGGGTCGCTGATGGTGGTCCTGTTCGGTTACACGTCCGATCAGAAAGCAATCGCCATAACCAAAGACCAAGTGAAGGCTCACTTGCTGGCGGTGCGCCTGTATCGGGACCAGATTCCGGTGGTGATGGGCTCTTACGGCAAGGTCCTGCGCGGTACCGGGCGTTACCTGAAACTCACCTTCAAGCCGCTGCTGTATGTCATCATTCTCATTACTCTGCTGATGGTGCAGGTCGATCGCTATCTCGGCGCGGCCCCGTTGCTTCCCAACCTACCGTTCCTGCTGACGGTCCACCTCCCCGGGCAGACAAGCGACGCGCTCAATGAGGTTACGCTAGTCCTCCCTCCCGAGATTGCGATGACCGCGCCTCCGGTGCACATTCTGGCAGAGAATGCGATTGTCTGGCGACTAGTTGGCTCAAAAGAGGGAAGCTATGAAGTGAAGATTGCCGCTGCTGGGCAGAGCGCCGCGAAGGCGGTTCGCGTGGGAAACGATTTGACGCGAATTTCTACTGTTCGTTTGCGGGGACCGTTCTGGGAGCGAATGTTCTCGTCGGCAGAGCCGGCGCTGCCGGAGAATTTTCCCGTCGAGTCTGTTTCCATCAATTACCCCAACCGCGATATCGAGATCGCGGGCCATGGCATGAACTGGATTTGGCCGTTCTTCATTTTGTCGATGGTTGCAGGGTTTATTTTCATGAAGATTTCGGGCATCCGGATATGAACAGAATGTGTTGGCAGCGCATCACGTCGGGGGACGGGCGGAAACGCCCTTCTCTCCATTGGTATTTTTTTCTGTTGCTCACGTTCGTTCTGTTTCCGACGGCGAGTCACGCATACGCCGGTCCGGGCGCGGGATTCGCGGTGCTGTCGTCGTTTTGGGCGATCTTTGTTCCCTTCCTCTATTCACTCTACGCGCTGGTGACGTGGCCATTCCACCAGTTGTTTCGGTTTTTCCGGCGACGAAATGCGTATGGCAAAGCGACGTTTGAGCGAGCGGTGATTTTGGGATTCGACGGCATGGATCCTGAATTAGCGGATCGATTTATGAAAAAAGGCAGGCTGCCGAACCTGGCGAAGTTGCGGGAACAAGGGACGTTCAGCAAATTGCGCACGACGTTTCCTCCGATTTCTCCGGTGGCTTGGTCGACGTTCATGACCGGCGTGAATCCCGGCAAGCACAACATTTACGACTTTCTCGCGCGCAACACCAGCAACTATCTTCCCTATCTTTCGTCCGCTGAAATTAAGGGACCGAAGCGCCGCATCAAAATTGGCAAGTATTCCATTCCATTTGGCAAAACAGAAATTAAGGTGATGCGCAAGGGCACGCCGTTCTGGCATTGGCTGGGCAATGCGGGAATTTTCAGTTCAGTGATTCGTGTTCCCGTCACGTTTCCGCCGGAGAAGTTTCAGGGCGTGCTGCTTTCCGGGATGTGCGTGCCCGACCTGAAGGGCAGCCAAGGCACCTTTTGCCTGTGCACGACGCGCGCTTCCAATGGCAAGTTTCGCGAAGGTGGCGTGCGCGTGCCGATC
>JASIKQ010000629.1 GCA_030049565.1 Candidatus Sulfotelmatobacter sp. | reverse complement strand
CATGGAGCGGAGAGGCGAACGGATCAGTCGCATCGTGGCCGGCCAGATACGAGCGCACCAACTCGCTCACCTGCGGCCGGGTGAAGTACGGATCGGCAGCAGCGCGTGTCGTCCAGCTCTCACCAGAGAGGGACAGGTCCGTCACCGGCGACAGTGCAACCGAGCCCACGAGAGCGCTCTTGGCAGAGGTGGTGCCGGCCGAGACGAAGGCAATGAGACCGAGAGACAGAGTTCCGCCAGCCGAGTCGCCGGTCACGGCGATTTTCGAAAAGCCGCGTTCGATTAGACCAAGGTAGCTCGCCCGAGTATCTTCCAGGGCAGCGGGAAACGGGTGCTCAGGCGCAAGCCGGTAGTCGGGCACGAACGCTTGTACGCCGGCGCGAGCAGCGATGTGACCCACCATGTGCCGGTAGGCCTGGGCAGATCCCCAGTTGAACCAGCCACCGTGGATGTGCAACACCACTTCTCCGGGCGGAGCATCTTCCGGCTTACACCACAAACCCGACACTCCACCAACCGTGTCTGCTTCGTACGTCACACGCTCGGGCGCGGAGACGCTTTCCATGATGGCGTCAAAGGGCTCGCGGGCGGCCGTTCCTTGCAGGCGGCTCTTGTTGGGCTCAACGATGGCGCGCATGCCAGCCAACGCGGCAGCATCTTCGGCAGTGATGGGATGGAAAATGGACCAGGTGTCGGCCTGAACGCTGTTTCCTTGAATTCGAGTTTGCATGTGGTTCCTCCTGCGCAACCCGCTCTCGCGGACCCTCTGCTTTGCTTTACCAGACGTAAGGTAAATAGCCGATTATCTCGAAGCTGTGTCACCATCCACCGGCAAGTCGATGCCAGTGATGAACCTTCGCCTATTGCTGCCAGCCGCCGCCGAGGGCCTGGTAAAGCTGCACGAGCGCCAGCCGTTCGTTGAGCTGGGCTTGCACCAGATTGAGTTCCGCTGAAAAATAATTTGTTTCACTGGTCAGCACCTGGAGATAACTGGCGCCGCCGTTCTTATAGAGAACCTCGGATAGTTGGTCGGTTCGCTGCGCCGCGCCAGTGAGCAGTTCTTGCTGCTCGCGGAACTCGCGATTTTTCTGCGAAGCGATGAGGGCATTGGAAACCTGTTCAAGCGAATTCTGAACCGTTTGCTGATAGGAGAGCACCGACTCCTGCCAATTTGCACGGGCAAGCCTGAGTCCCGAGCGGAGCGCTCCGCCTTGAAACACGGGCTGACTCACGCTGAAGGCCCCGTACCAAGTCTCCGAAGGTTGGGTGATGAACTGGTGCAAGGCATTGCTCTCCAGTCCTCCCAGCCCAGTGAGCGACAGGTTGGGGAAGAATGCGGCTTTTGCGACCCCGATTTGTGCGTTGGCGGCGACCACGTTTTCTTCCGCCTGGCGCACGTCCGGCCGGCGCTCCAGCAATTCAGATGGAAGGCCGGCCGGAACGTTCTGGGGGACGGGCTGTTCGGTAAGCGCGCGTCCGCGGGGAATGGATTGGGGATTTTCGCCAAGCAGGACGCTCAGCACATTTTCCTGTTGCTGGATTTGCCGTTCGAGGTCGGGAATCGTCTCCGAGGCGGTATAGACCAATTGCGCTGCCTGACTTACGTCAAGACCTGAGCCGCCACCATGACTCTCAAGCACCTGAGTTAACTGCAGGGATTGTTGCCGCGATCCGAGCGTGCTCTTCGAGATTTCCAGTTCGCTATCAAGCGCCCGCAGCTGGAAATAAGACGTCGCAACGTTCGCAACCAGAGAAGAAATGACCGCGCGATGTCCCCATTCGGTCGCAAGCAACTGAGCGCGAGCCGCCTCGGTTTGCCGCCGATATTTTCCCCAGAAGTCCAGGTTCCATATCACCGACAAGTTCAGTTCGCCCCCGTTGACCTGGCACGCGGGAAACAGGTTTGTAACCTTGGCATTCTGCTCGCTGAAAACATCTGCACCCACGTTTGCCGAGGGAAGCTGGTTGGCGCGCGTGATCCCGACTTGCGCCTGGGCTTCGAGAATGCGGGCGGCGGCGATGCGCACGTCGTAGTTTTGCGCAATAGCAGTGTGAATCAGTTGGGTGAGCACTGGATCCTGGTACACTTGCCACCATTGTTCGTTCCCCAACGACGAGGCCGCCGCAGCCTGTTGCGGCACCGGCGTGCGATAGTCTTGCGGGACACTTACCGCCGGCCGGCTATATTTCGGCCCCATCATGCAGCTGGCTTCCAGAATCAGCACGGCAATAATTCCTAGGATTGCACTCTTCTTCATAACTAGTCCCCTTGACTGGGTGCTTCAGCGGGCGCGAGTGGCAATGCTTTGCGCCGATCCGCGCCGGAGAGGCGTTCGACCACATAGAAGATCGCAGGAACAAAGAACCTACCAATAAAAGTCTCGGCGATCATGCCACCAATCACCGCCGTTCCCATGATCTGGCGTGCTACCGAGCCCGCTCCGGACGCTGTCCAGAGCGGTACGCAGCCGAGAATAAAGGCGAGCGCGGTCATCATAAGAGGCCGGAAGCGAAGTCTCGCCGCGGAAAGTGCCGCGTCGACGATCGACATACCGCGTTCGTAGTCCTCCTTGGCAAATGCAACGATCAGAATTGAATTCTTGGCAGCCAGACCGATGAGCATTACTAGGCCAATCTGAGCGTACACATCGTTCTCGATTTGGATCATGTACGCAGGCTCAAAGAAGCCGAGCACGACACGGCGCAGCCAGAGCGCAGCGAGGGCGCCGAATACTGCGACCGGCGTGCTGAGCAGCACGCTAAAAGGCACGGTCCAGCTTTCGTAAAGCGCTGCCAGAATCAGAAAAACGAACAACAGGGAAAAACCGAAGATGACAGAAGAAGAAACTCCTTGTCGCGCCTTCTGCTCCTGGTATGACATGCCGGCGTAGTCGAAGCCCATTTCGCTTGGCATGGTCTGCTTGAAAACATCTTCCAGAGCCGCCGTTGCCTGATCGGAGCTGTAACCGGGCGCCGCGGTGACGTTGATCTGTGCCGACCGGTACTCGTTATAGCGCATGGTGAATTCGGGGCCGTACCGGGTCTCGAAGTTTGCCAGGGCGGTAAGAGGCACTGTCTGCCCCTGGCTGTTGCGAACGTAGAATTGTCCGAGATCGTCGGTCGTGGAGCGGTAGGGCGCCTCGGCTTCTACATACACCTGCCAAGTCCGGCCGAAGTCGTTGTAGTAGTTGACGAACAAGCCCCCCATGTAGGCTTGAATCGTGTTGTAGACGTCCGTCAAACTCACACTCTGCTTCAACACCTTATCCTTATCCACATTGATGAACTTCTCTGGCACGCTCGGAATAAAAGTGGTGATCATCATGCCAATCTCAGGGCGCTTGCGAGCAGCTGCCATGAACTTGGCGAGATTATTCGACAGAAAGTTGACGTCCTTGCCGGCGCGATCTTCAAGGACGAACGTAACGCCGCCGGCAGTGCCGACGCCGGGGATGGCCGGTGGCGAGAAACCGAAAACCGTTCCTTCCGGCAAGCCTCGGAGTTCCTGGTTCAAATGCGCCTTGATCGCCTGAAATTGTTCAGCCTGGGTTTTGCGATCCTCCCAGGGGTCCAAGGTTACAAAGAAGAATGCGTTATAGGAAGTCCGCACGAAGCTGAGCAAACTGAAGCCGACGACGCTTGTGGTGTAGTGAACTCCTGGCGTCTTTGCCAGTATGTCTTCGACCTGCTTAGCGGCCGCGCCTGTGCGTTCCATGGACGCCGAATTGGGCAGCTGCATGTTGATGTAAAGGTAGCCCTGGTCTTCATCCGGCAGGAAACTGGTGGGCAGATGGCTGCTAAAGAACCATGCTGCAACGCCGGCAACGACCAGGAGCACCATCACCACCGCGGCCTTTCGAATCAAGTCGCCGGACCAGCGTACGAAACTGTCCGTTGAGCGCTCGAAATAGGCATTGAACCAGCCAAAGAATCTTCCCAGCGGTCCTCGGGTCTGCTTCTTGGGCTGGAGCAGAATCGACGCAAGCGCCGGGCTGAGTGTGAGAGCGTTAAACGCTGAAAGCACCACGGAGATCGCGATGGTGACGGCAAACTGCTGATACAGTCGCCCGGTGATGCCAGGGATAAAAGCTGTCGGCACGAACACCGAGGCCAAGACCAGAGCGATACCGACAACGGGACCGGAAAGCTCGTCCATCGCCTTTCGGGCGGCGTCCTTCGGGGCTAAACCTTCTTCAATGTGATGCTGCACGCCTTCGACGACAACAATGGCGTCGTCGACCACCAACCCAATAGCGAGCACCAAGCCGAACATCGACAGCGTGTTGATCGAGAAACCGAACAGCGGAAAGATGACGAATGTTCCGACCAGCGAGACGGGCACGGCGAGCATCGGGATAAGCGTGGCGCGCCAGTCTTGCAGGAAGAGATAGACGACAAAAATCACCAGCAGAATCGCGATCACGAGGGTCCAAAGAATCTCTTTCATGCCCTCGGTGACGGGGAGTGTCTGGTCGAGCGAAACGGCGTAATCGATATCCCGCGGGAACCGTTGCTTCGTTTGTTCCAGATATTTCCGGATGCCTTGCACGGTTTGAACCGCATTGGTTCCCGGTAGCTGGTAGACCGCAATGACGGCGCTGGGCTTGCCGTTCAGGCGGCCCATGATGCTGTAGTCCTGTGCGCCCAGTTCGACTCGAGCCACGTCTTTCACTCGAACAGTCCCGCCATTCGGTGCCTCGCGCACAATCACGTCGCCGAATTGCTCCGGAGTAGTCAGCCGCCCCTGCGCCAGCACCGCATAGGTGAACTTTTGGTCGCTCTGAGCTGGCTCGCCCCCAACCTGGCCAGCAGGATTCACAGTGTTTTGGGCCTGAAGCGCGTTAACAATGTCCGTGACAGTGATGCCCAGTTTCGCCAACTGATCAGGCTTCACCCACAACCGCATGGCATACTGTCCCGCGCCAAAGATCTGAGTCTGGCCAACGCCGTACAAGCGGCCGATGGGGTCGTTGAGGTTGATGTATGCGTAATTCGCCAGGTAGGTCGCATCACGAGTGCCATGCGGCGAATACAACGCGATCAGCATGAGCGGAGCCGTGGTCGCCTTCTTGAGGACGATTCCGTAATTGTTAACTTCGGGGGGCAACTGACCGTTTGCCAGTTGCTGGCGTGATTGCGTCAGCAGTAGATCCGTGTTGGGATCGGTCTTGAGATCGAAGTCGACGAACAAGGTCGTCGACTGGTTTGCCGTGGCGTTTAGCGAGTACATGTACGTCATGTTGTCCACGCCGCTCACTTGCTGTTCGATCGGTGTGGCAACGGCTTGCTCAAGAGTCTTCGCGTCTGCGCCGGGATAGTTGGCTTGCAACCTGATCTCCGGCGGAGCGATCTGCGGGAACTGCGCTACCGGCAAGGTTGCGATTGAGATCGCGCCAACGATGACCGTAAGAATCGCAATTACGATGGCAACGATG
>JASIKQ010000628.1 GCA_030049565.1 Candidatus Sulfotelmatobacter sp. | reverse complement strand
CGGTCGGAAACGCGGAACCGGTCCACAAACGGGCTTGGAGGAAGTTGGCCGGATTGATACCGAGAAGTCGGCATGGCACCACGTTTTCCCGCATCAACGGCGTCTGGTCGTATAAAGGATGCCATGCCCGTCTCTCGTTACCTATGTTGTGAAACTTCCCAGAGGCCGACTTCTAGCCCGCCTGCTTTTGCGTGTTTCGACTTCGTCTTTCGTGGTCAGCGTTTGGCGGAAATCATCAGCGCAAGGACAACGGGCAAATAAAATATCGAGAAATGTAACACTCGGCTGGCTAGAACGCTGGATTTCGATGTCGGCAATTTCCCCACTTGATATAAGAACGGTGCTCCGGCCATAAGAAGGCCGACGAAGTAGATCACGCTTCGACAATCGACCTCCGGCAGCGCCGTGGCGAGGACCAGCAAAATGGTGAATAGGACTATCTCGCCGCGCGTGAGTCGCCCATCGCGATCAAACGCGGGCAGCATTTTGTAGCCGGCACGGGCGTAGTCGTCGCGATACATCAGGGCGATCGAGAGAAAATGCGGGAACTGCCAGCCGCCAGCACGACCTGACCGGCAATGAAAAGCAGGCCGGCCACCAGCATCGTCTCTTCCAGTTTTTGTCGGCGACAGTCGTCATACATGCGGGTGATGTTTGTCACAACAGCGCCGAGTCTCTCTCCCCTGCGGGAAGCA
Organism: Candidatus Sulfotelmatobacter sp.; assembly: GCA_030049565.1. Lineage (GTDB taxonomy): Bacteria > Acidobacteriota > Terriglobia > Terriglobales > Acidobacteriaceae > Sulfotelmatobacter. Next base: position 2,177 of record JASIKQ010000628.1, on the reverse strand, counting down.
AGAGCGGCATACAGCTCCGAAGGAGAGACGATTAGTGTTCCTGATCAGCAACCTCTGCACTCACAGCCCACCGTACTATGCCATCGCTTCGTTCGTTTCAGCGAAGACGTTGGCCGTCAGGTTCCCCAACAGGTTGTGCCAGAGGTGATTCGGGGTTCGCTCAACGGAGCTAACGATGCTGCGCATCTTGGTCAGGACGGGTGGCTCCTGCTCTTCGTACACGTCACCCTGCAACAACTGGATAACCTGTAGGCGATAGCGCGGGTCGCTGATGAAAGCTGTAAATAAAACATTGAGCCGGTAATAAACCCGGATGAAGTTGTACCAGTTGCGCACGCCCCGCTTCAGTTTGGTTTCGTAATTCTCAAATGCATCGCGCTTGAAATTGCCGGTCTCAAAAGCTTTGAGGATGTCCTTGTGACCAAACTGCGAGCAGGTGAGCGCAATACTGACGCCCGTCGAAAATATGGGATCGACAAAACGGGCCGCATCCCCGACCATCATCAGCCTGTCGCCGACGATCTGTTTCATCGCGTAGCTGTAGTCGCCTTCGTGTTTGAATGGCCGCATCTGCCGTCCTTTCCGCAGCGCCTCGTAAAACTCAGGCCGGGATTTGATGGCATTCCAGAAGAACTGTTCGCGATCTTCCCTCTTCGCCTCGAAGTTCTCCTTCTGCGTTACAACTCCAACGCTGGTAACGGACTCCGAGATCGGTATTTGCCACACCCACGTGTTCGAGATCGGAAGAAAGTGAATGAAAATGTAGTTGTTCATTCCCGGCTGGTAGGCCATAGCAGTGCGATCGTAACCTTCAAACCAGGTATGGATCGCATATTGATTAAACAGGGGATCCTTCACCTTCCACTTCATCTGGCTTCCGACGAGAGTGTGGCGCCCGCTGGCATCGACAGCGATGCGGCAGCTAGTGCTCATCTGTTTCTTGCAGATGCTGTACTTCACAGAGGCGAAGCCCGGGTCCGCGTCGAAATCCACACCGTTTACCCGCACGCCCTGGTAAACCTCCGCTCCCAGCTCATTGGCGTGCTGCAGCATCATCAAATCAAATCGACCACGATCCACATGCCAGGTGTATTTCTGACCCGTGTCCTTTTCGCGCTCCTCGAAGCGGATGTCAGCGCCACTTGCAGCGTGCAGGCCATCGAAGTCCATGGAATGAAACTGCTGATTGAACGCTGGCGATCCCGATGCCGCCGTCCAGGCGGCGCCAAATTTGCGCGGGAAGCCCGAGGCTTCCATCTTGGCTAAGAAACCCAGATCGCGCAGGATGCGCGTCGAGGAGGGAACAAGCGACTCGCCTACATGCTCGCGAGGCATGTTCTCGCTCTCAAAAACCACGCATTTCAGCCCCGCCTTGGCCAGATAGCCCGCCATACTCGATCCTGCAGGTCCGCCGCCAATGATGGCTACATCGCAATCAGCCACCGAATGATTCATGTTGCTCCTTATCTCCACAAAGAATTTGACTATGTTTTCCAGATATCCAAGCTTTGCAGGTGCCGCGCAAGGCAATCCGTTGAGACCAGCCAAGCCTCAACAGGCAACCAACGCCCGCTCAAACGGATGGGCACGAAAAACTTAGGAAGGGTCTTTCGACTGAACTCGGGGGAACCCAACGATCGCGGCAATCACTAGGAATGCATGCAAAACAGACCTAATCCTTTGGGTGAGAACACTCTTGCTGAACCCTTTTCCCCACTGCGGGCAATAACATACCCGGTCTTTTCCCAAGAAGTCAGTGAAGATTGTCACTCTTCCGTGTGATTGATATCACGACAGGATTGATTTGATCGCGTGATCAGTTCGACGTAGGCTTGTCCTGCGCCACGCTGGATCCGAGACGGCGGGAATGCAGCCGATCTAGGCCTGAATATCGGACCCGCTCGGCGCATTACACGATGCCGACGAAATAGACAGGAGTTACCAGATGGATTGTCGGCAAAGCGGGTAGTTATCCAGAAACGGGCTTCGAGGAAGTCAGCCCGGATTGGTACCGAGAAGTCGGCTTGTAGGAAGTGATCGCCATTGCCCCCGGATCACGGGCAAACGTGAGGTAATCCCAATGTAAGGTTTGCCGACAATCCACCCAGAATCACCGTATCCGCGTGTAACGTGCTAAGCGGACTATAATTGCGCGCACAGATGGCTCTTACTGCTGG
>JASIKQ010000627.1 GCA_030049565.1 Candidatus Sulfotelmatobacter sp. | reverse complement strand
GCTGATTTTCAGGAGTGTATTCAGATTGCGCGCCACGCGCGAGGTCGCAGGCAGCTCGCGTTGCAAACGTTCCGGCTGAAGATAAACCACATCCCGAGGATGAATGATGGTGGTTGCCGCTGCAAACTCCGCGTCCTCAAATTCCACGCGGCTCGCAGCGGGTGAAACGTCTTCCTCTTCTGTCAGAAACAAAAAAGAAGAGTCCCCGACAGTAATTTGGTCCCCATGTTTGAGCCATTGCTCCTCGACGGCCGCGCCGTTGACTAAAGTTCCATTTCGGCTGTCAAGATCACGGACCAGAAACCTGCCGCCCTGACAAGTCACCATGCAATGTCTTCGCGAAACCGAGGGATCGATGATCGCAATGCCGTTGCCGGCGTCCCGGCCAATCGAGGTTTCGTCCTCGGTCAGAGGGGTTGTTGAATCTTTCAACGGCCCGGAAAGTGCCAAGAGTCTGGGACGCAAGCTGTCGCCTTCCGCCCCTTCTTTATCACAATTTTTGGCAGATCTAGTCCCAAATCGGAGATTGTTCCAATATCCGAACAGATAGGCGCCTATCTATTCGGATAGTAAACTCAAAACACAAAAACCAGCCCCTCGCGCCGCTTGTCCGTAAGGGTCTTTGTTGCAAGCCATTTTCGGCTCAACCACTTATGAGCGTTGACGTTTTTCCCACAGGCGCCTGCTGCGGCTGGTACCAGACATGCAGTTTGGGGAGTGCGCTCGCGCCCGGCGAAAAGCGATGGGGGAAGCGCTTTGGAATAGTTCTGCCGGGTTCGCGCATCAGGGACTCGAGGGGCCCCCTCATCGAGTCCCTGATTCTTGGCCGAGGCCGGCCATCGCCAGCAATCATAGCCTAAAGGCGAGCGAGGTTCGGAAAATCCATTGTCTGCAGGAGAAACGCGAACGTAGCGACCCAATGAGTTAACCAACTGCGGCTTCGACGGCCGAGGCTGGTGCTACCGAAGCTGGAACCGTCGCACCTCCGCGCAGCGCCACAGTGTTCCCGGAAATCGCAGGCACCCGCTCTCCTGGAACGAGAATCCCCACCAGATTCAGCGGATCAGCGGCCGACAGCGTGATGGTTCCCGGCTCAATATCGAGCTTGCGCATGGCACGAATAGATTCCACCGCAACCGGCAGCGCGAACTGCTCACCCAGAAATCCGTCGACGAAACGCCCGCCGCGTATCTCGCCGCGATCCTCCAGCCGACGGAAGGCCATCAGCAGCTCGCGCCACGGTGGCAAATTTGCCTCCCGCGCCAACACATCGCGGATGACAATTCCATAACGCCGTAGCAGCATCCAGCAGGCAGCTTCGACCATCCGCGGGCGTTCGACAACGTCGTCATTGTGCAGCAAGGCCCAGCGCCCGGCATTGTGCCGCGGCCGCATCGTACGCCCGCTTCCCTGCCCCGCGCGCCTTTTCGGATCAATCAGAGACCGCAGATTGTCGAAGCCGTCAGCCGTCACCAGACCAGCAGCCACCAGCTCCCACAGCCCAGTTTCGATCTCGGCTTTCAGCTTGCCGGTGCCGCGCACGATGTCGGCGAAAAACGAAGCTCCACGCTGGCGCAGAAAATCGAGCACTTTTTGTGCTCCGTGGCTCAAACCCGTGTTTTCCGAAAGTTCCGCCGCGGGATGACGCGGTGTCATCCAATCGGCATCTTCGCGCACGAAGAAAGTAATCGGGGCGACGCTGGTCGGAATCACCCGCCGTTGGCGTGGTGCGCTGCCGTTTCCAGAATCGCCAGAACGCCCGGCGGAATACTCCAACGTTGCCGGATGCGGCGACAACCTTCCCCATCCCACAGCGCCGGTAAGGCAAAGCTGATCGAGATGTTTGGGATCGTATTCCGTGATGCGGCGAGCCAGAACCTGCCGCTCCCACGCATTCGCCGGAATTTCAAACCCCTGCAGTTGCCGCAATACTTCCAGCGTCCCGCGCTCGCCGGTCACTTGCGTTCCCGGAGCCAGATGTTGCCAGCGCAGCAGCCATTGCATGCACTGCGCGGCCGTCACCGGCTCAATCTGCTTTCGCAGCGTAGCCACCGTCAGCCGATGAATGCGCGCCAGCAGCCGCCGCTCGCACCACTCGATCTCGTGCGGCGTGGATTCGTACGGCGCGGGCACTTTTGCTCGTGCGTCAGCGGCGCTGAATTTCCCCCGCAGAATCGTGCCGCTGGCTTCCATGCGAAGCAGAGCATTGGAGACCTCGGCCGCAGGAACGCCTAAAGTCGCGCACAGTTCAGCAGCGCTTATCGGCCCCGAATGCGACATCCAGCCGGTCACCAGCGTGAGCAATGCATCGTCGCGCGTAGGCGTTTCCAGCTCAATCGCAGCCGGAGCCGGATGAAACGTCGCCTCTGGAAATAAAACAGAGAAAGCCTTCACCCGCTCCGCTGCGACCCAATAACTTCGCTCGCCAAAGACGGCTAATGCCGCCCGCCCCCCGCCGACCAACTGCTCAAAGTAAAAATTCCATTTATCGGTGGAGGAAGCAATATCAACCGGTAGCGCCACCAGCGTATGCAAGACATCGTGCAATTCATCTGCATCGCGCACATCCGGCCACGCTTCGGTCTTTACTTGCTCAATTGCCGCTGGATCGAGCCCGCCCACTTCTTCAAGCACCGATTCCGGCAGGGTTCGCCGCATCTGCACCGCGCGCGCCCGCCGCTCTTCCAGCGGAGCGTCATCCAGATAGGCGTACGGATTCGCATTCAGAATTTCGTGCGAAAACTGTGAGGGCACCGGCGTATCGACTGCCAGACAGCGAATGGTGCCATCCGCCAAGCCCTTCAGCACCGCTTTCAAACCCTCAACATCCATCGCCTCGGTGAGCACATCTTTCATCACTTCGGCGACCAGAGGATGATCGGGAATCTGGCGATCGCCGGGGATGTTTTCAAAACAGGCCGCGGCATCGGGAAACACCGAAGCCAGCAGATCCTCAGAGCGCATGCGCTGAATCTGCGGCGGAACTTTTTTGCCGTTCTGAAAACGCAGAAGGGCGAGAGCACGATTGGCATCCCAGCGCCAGCGTATGCCAAAGATGGGAGAATCGAGCGCCGCCTGCTCCAGAATCGGCTGCACGGTCGCAGCTTGTAAGAAGTTGAAAACGTCGGCGAGGGGAAAACTGTGCTGCTCAGCCAAAGCGATATTCAAACCGTTATCGGTCGCGGCTGCCTGCAACTCGAAATTGAATCCGCGGCAGAAACGCTTGCG
>JASIKQ010000626.1 GCA_030049565.1 Candidatus Sulfotelmatobacter sp. | reverse complement strand
TGGGAATATGGGCGCGCAACAAACTATCAAGGGCTGCGTGAGCAGCTCCAACGGCAACTACATGCTAACTGCCAAAGACGGCACCATGTATCAGCTCGTGGGCGACAGCTCCAAACTAAGCGAGCATGTCGGCCACGAGGTAAGGGTCACAGGCACGGTCTCGGCGTCATCCGCGTCGCCCAGCGGCGAGAACACTGGCGGCGCAATGGGATCTAATTCCGGCCAGCAGACTATTCAGGTCAGTTCCGTGAGGCACATTTCCAAGACCTGCGAGAATGGCGGCGGAATGTCCCATTAATCTGGCTCTCCGTCCAACCATATTTCCCTAGATTCTCCGCACTCTGGGAGGCACGGTCCAAGCCGTGCTTTCCAGATAGCGGCAGCGTTTGACAGATCATTACCCCCCGCGCCGGCTCTTTGCCGGTGTATCCAGCTTTATCATTTTCCCCTGCTTAGGATTCTCCGTAGAATCGTCAGACGAAGAGTAGCGAGGGGATGCGATGACATCGATATCTTGGAGTGACGTGTGCGCCCGCAAGGCAGGGCTTCGAGTTCTGGTCCAGATTCTGTTCACGATGCTGCCGACTTTGGTGGCCGCAGAACCGATCCCATTGCGTCAAATGGTCGATCTTGCCCTTAAACACGCCACCGGCACGGCCATCGCCGCCGCCGACCAGAATCACATCGCCGCCACCTATCGCGAGCTGCGCAACAACTACATACCGCAACTGAACGTAGGTGCCGGACTAGGATACTCCGATGGTTTCCCGCTCAGCCTCGAGGGCGCCGCGCCTTCCTTGATCAACGTAACGGCTCAATCCGCCGTCCTTAACGCGGCTTTGATGAATTTCATGCGCGCCGCCCGCGCCGACCTTGCCTCCGGTGCGCTGAATGCAAAAGATCAGCGTAATCAGGTGGTTCAGGATACGGTCCTCAGCTACGCCGAACTGGCCAAATGGGAGCGGCGCTTGAGCAATCTGCGCGAGACCCAAAGCGCCGCCGAGCAAACCGAAGCCGCGGTGGAACAGCGCGTCAAAGAAGGCATCGACAGCGAAATGGACGCGATCCAGGCACGTCTCTCGGTGGCCCGCGTTAAAATGCACATCACCGAAGCCGAAGGCTCAGCCGACGTTGTCCGTGAACACCTCTCTAAGCTCACAGGGCTGGCCATCGCCTCCATCGAGATCGACCCTGACTCCGTTCCCGCTCTGCCCACCCCCAAACTAGACGAGGATTCCCCGGACAGAACCGCCGACAACAACCCCGTAGTTCAATCCGCGGTCGAACATGCGCGGGCGCAATTCCTGCGTTATACCGGCGAGCGCAGAGGCTTGTGGCCGACCATGGATTTTGCCTCTCAATATGCTAATCTCGCCTCGTTTAACAATTACGAGAAGTACTATCCCAAGGGGTTCCAGCCCAACAACGTGACAGTCGGCGTCTTCATCCGTTTGCCTTTCCTCAACATTGCGCAACACGCCAAGATTCAGGAGGCGAAGGCTGAGGCCGAAAAAGCCAGCAAACAGGCCGAAGCTGCACGCGATAAGGCTTCCGAACAAACTCTGCGCCTGGAGCGTTCCGTCGCACAGTTGCAGGCGGCGCGCGATGTCGCCGACCTGGAATACGAAATCGCCCAGAAAAATCTGGCCGCCGTGCGGACGCGCATGGAAAGCTCCACCGCTAATCTTCACGATCTTGATACCGCCCGCAGCCTGGCCAGCGAACGCTTCATCACTTTGCAGGATGTCAGCTTCGAACTGGAGAGCAGTCAAATTGACCTTTTGCGCGCCCGCGGCGAACTGGAAACCTGGGCGCTAGGGACGAATTAAGGTTGGGCTGCGATGAAGTACTTAGTAGCTAAGGCAGCGCAAACCCCTCGTGCACGACAACGGAAACCGAATCCGAGCGGTCTAGTTCACGGTCGCCTTTCCTTTGGTAGAGGTGTAGGTCGAATTATCGACTGTGTCGTAGAACGTAACGTAGGGATGGTACGTCCCCGCCGTCGAGTACGTATGGCTGCCGCTCACGTCAAACGGCCCGCCGGCACTTCCGGTAATGGTGCCGGTCGACGTCGAGCCATCACCCCAGTAGATAGTCGCGGTGAAATCCGACGCTGTTGCGCTCAGCGTTCCGTCCACAAAGCTGGCTACACTACCAGTGAACTCTACCCCGTGCGTGGCCGTAAAGTCGTCTCCGGTACCTCCAATTGCGCTGAATCGCCCGAGCGCACCCGCAAGACCTTCGTCCACCCAGATCTTGTGATCCGGGCCAACTGTCAGCGAGGCTACACAGGCGTTCGGAGTCGTGAGCGGGACTGTGCTCACCACACCTTTAGTACTTACCCGAGCAACGGCGTTGGGATAGCACTGCCCGAACCAGATCGCGCCGTCGGGGCCGGCGATAATGCCATTCTGGAAACTTTGCATTTGTGCTTTGTACTCCGATACCTTTCCCGACGTGGTGATTTTGGCGACCGCCCCATACTCCGTGTTCTCCAGGAACCACAAGTTACCGTCGGAGCCGCTGGTGATCGCGCTCGGATTGGAGTTTGCGGTCTTTATTGGATACTCTGCGAGCATCACACCGGCAGTGCTCATCTTTCCGATCTGATTCGCCCCGTTCTCGGTAAACCAAATGTTGCCGTCGGGGCCGACCGCAACGTCCATGGGAACGCTCGATGCTGTGGTTGTCGGAAATACGCTGATCGTCCCGCTGGTTGTGATTCGCCCAATGGCAGAACAATAACTACAGCTGGCGGCGTAAATGTACGGGAACCACAGATTCCCGTCCGGTCCTGCGATGATGCCGAACCAGGGATAGCCGTTCGCAGCATATTCGGTGACTACGCCGGAGGTAGTCACCTTCGCGATCTGGTCGACATCGGTCTCAAGAAACCACAGGTTTCCATCCGGGCCGGAGGTAATCCCGGTTGCGCCGGCATTGGCTGTGGGAAGCGGGTATGTAGTCACAACACCGTCGGGCGTCATCGTGCCGACCCCATTTGCAGGAAAGGTCTCTGTAAACCAAAGATTTCCATCGGGGCCAGATGTAACCCAACCTGGCGCGCCTGTGCTCAAAGCAAAAGTCCCGGTAAGAGCCCCAGCCGTGCTTATGCGGCCAATGTTGCCGCTGAACCATGACGTAATCCACAGATTGCCATCGGGTGCGGAAACGATTGTTGGCGGATATTCAAAAGGTAGGCCCAAACTTGAGTATTCAGTTACCACGCCTGTAGATGGGACAACATTTCCGATGTTATTGAATTCAGTGAACCATATGTTTCCATCGGGGCCGGTCACAATGCCTTCCGATCCCCCATTCGTTATGGCGTACTCAGTTTCCACTCCGGCGGTTGTAAACTTTGCGGCGTGATGCGCCTCGATGAGCCAAAGATTACCATCCGGTCCGGCAGTGATGCCGACAGGCAGGTCGTTAACCGCATAGAACGTGATCACTCCTTTTGTCGTGATCCTGCCCACCTGATCGTGAAGTTCGTTCTGTGGATTTACGAACCAGAGATTGCCGTCGGGACCGACGGTGATTACGCCAAAACTGTAGAGCACGGTGGAGAAGACCTGAAAGATTCCGGCGCTCTCCTTGCTTGAATACGAGGTCACTTTCCCAGCCGTGGTGATCTTGCCGATTTCGTAATCACCAGTTTGCTTTTGTTCGATGAACCAGAGATTCCCGTCCGGACCCGCCGTGATGCCTTGCGGGAACGACCCTGACTTCAATGAATACTGAACGATGTTGGTGCCGCTGGTACTGATATGACCGACAGTTCCGGCCATGGTGTCCGTGAACCAGAGGTTGCCGTCGGGACCGCTGGCGATGCCGATCAGCGCTTGCGCGTTCGGGATGGGAAATTCGGTAATCACTCCGGCGGTCGTGATTTGGCCGACTTTCTGCCCACCCCACTCTACGAACCAAAGGTTTTTGTCAGGGCCGACCACCATCGCGTAGGGCCAACTCGCACGGCCCGGAGGGATTGTGAAATCCGTGCTTGCAACAGCAAGTTGGGAAAACGCCGCGCAGGCGATCAGCGCGATCATGACATTGGAGATAACACTGGTAAGAGACTTAGGAAGTGGCATGAGCATAACCTCCCGGGAACTATTATCGCCGTTTGGTGGGCTCTTGAAACGGCCCGATTGTATGCCTGTTCTTGCGCAGCGGCAAATAAGAAACGATGAAAACGGCCATGCTGCGGGGATCGGGCCTCCCTGAACCTGCGTAAACACTGCTTTGAACCGCATCCGGCGCCCTTAATGTTAGAATTAGTGGATACCAACTATGCCTTTAAAAACACTATTTCTGAACCCGCCCTCGTTTGAAAATTTTGATGGGGGCGCTGGCTCCCGTTGGCCGGCCACGCGCGAAATCGAAAGTTATTGGTATCCCGTGTGGCTCGCATACCCCGCCGGAATGCTCGAAGGCGCACGCCTGCTCGACGCGCCGCCGCACTACATTTCGGCGCAGCAGACGATCGAAATCGCCACAGATTACGAATTCCTGGTTTTATTCACCAGCACGCCCGGCTTTCCCGGCGACATTGGCTTGGCTCGCGCCATCAAAGACGCCAATGCTAAAATCAAAATCGCCTTCGTTGGTCCGCATGTCAGCGTTCTGCCGGAAAAATCCCTGCGCGACTGCTCGGCCATCGATTTTGTGACTCGCAGGGAATTCGACTATGCCGTGGTCGACTATGCCAAGGGCAAGCCGCTGGGAGAAATTCTTGGCATCTCATACTTGAAGGACGGCAAAGTCATCCACAATCCTGATGCCCCGCCGATCCAGGATCTCGATTCCCTTCCCCACGTCACCGACGTCTATAAGCGCGACCTCGACGTGACCCGCTACAACGTGCCGTTCTTGCTGCACCCGTACGTGTCTCTCTACACTACGCGCGGTTGCCCCGCACAGTGCACTTTCTGTTTGTGGCCGCAAACTCTGAGTGGACATCCCTGGCGCAAGCGATCTACTGACGATGTTGCCGCCGAAATGTCCAAGGTGAAAGACTACTGGCCGGAAGTGAAAGAGTTCTTTTTCGACGATGACACGTTTAATATTCAGAAGCCCCGCACCGTCGAACTCTGCGCGAAGCTGAAACCCCTCGGCCTCACCTGGTCGTGCACCTCGCGCGTGACCACCGATTACGAAACTCTGAAAGCCATGAAAGACGCCGGATGCCGCCTGCTCATCGTCGGCTACGAATCTGGCGATCAGCAAATTCTGAAAAACATCAAAAAAGGCGCGACCATCGAGCGCGCCCGCCAGTTCACTAAAGACTGCCACAAGCTCGGCCTCGTCGTTCACGGCGACTTCATCATGGGCTTGCCCGGCGAAACCCGCGAAACCATCGTCAACACCATCAAATTCGCGAAAGAACTGGATGTCGAAACTATTCAGGTCTCCGTGGCCCACGCCTACCCCGGCACAGAACTCTATGATTACGCCATGAAGAATGGATTCATCGTTGGCAACAATAAGATGGTCGATGAAGGTGGCCACCAACTGGCACACATTCAATACCCCGGCTTGCCCGCCGATGAAATTCTGGCCTCAGTGCACCGCTTCTATGACGAGTACTACTTTCGTCCGAAAGCCGTCTTCCGCATCCTGAAGAAGGCCGCGTTCAACAGCAACGATCGCAAGCGCCTCTACCGGGAAGCCAAAACCTTTCTCAAGCTCCGTGCCCAACGCAACAGGATGGTCAAAAAGCACGAAAGCGAAGCGGCAGCAGCCGAACCAGCGAACGCCTGATGGCGGAGGCGGGAACAAAACCAAAGTTTTTCTCCGTCTCTCTTTGCCTCCGTGGTGAAATGAATCAGTGACCTTCCGTAAATATCTCGTCCTCGCCGGCGTCACTTTCTTCGCCTCCGCCGGCGACGCCATGCTCTCGCACGGCATGAAACAAATCGGCAGCATCTCCATCCATCACCTGCCCAGCGTGATCTTCGCCGTGATCAATCCCTGGGTGGCCGGCGGCATTCTTCTGCTGCTCGCTTTTTTCGCCACCTACACGACCGCTCTCTCCTGGGCCGACCTGACTTATGTTCTGCCCGCGACCTCGCTTGGATACGTGCTGCTCGCGCTGGTCGCCAGATTTGTCCTTCATGAGCACGTCAGCCCGTTGCGCTGGCTGGGAATTGCCCTGATCACCGGCGGAGTGGGATTTGTTGCCGGCGGGCCGGAGATCACCACTCATCACAAGTCTCAATCGCTGCACACCGCACATGGAGCCCCCATGGCCGCGCCCGCGACGAGAGGGCAACCATGATGGCTTCCGCACACACAAACCGATGTCATTCCTCAGCGGCGCGAAGCGCGGCTGAGCAACCTGCCTTTTTGCCCCCTGCGATGAACCCGCTCCCAGCTCAATGGAGCGCAGAGTCATGAACGCGCTATACACCTGGTCGGCAATAACCACCATCGTCTTCGCCTCGGTCGTGGGCGACGTTCTCATGTCCCGGGCCATGAAGCAAGTCGGCGACGTCGGCGCACTGTGGCGCCAGTCCGGCTTGCTCACTGTTATACGGCGAACGCTCAGCAATCCCAGTTTTCTCCTCGGCGTTACCGCCATGGCGGTGGCCTTCTTCAGCCTTTTGTTCGCGCTTTCCTGGGGAGACGTCAGCCTCGTCGCCCCGGCCGCCGCTTCCCTGACATTTATCGGCAACGCCATCGCAGCTAAGATTTTTCTGCATGAAAAAGTCGACCGGCGCCGCTGGGTCGCGGCCATGCTGGTAGCTGCAGGCGTGGCCCTGCTCGCGGGCTAACCGTACAACCCATCGCATTCAGAATCGCACCTGGCGGTCGAGTGATCTGATAACTTGATACTGCAACACTCGAAGGCACGCGCCAAAATGGATACATCCTCCGCCCCACAAAGCGCGTCGTACATCAACTGCGAATGGCTCTAACTCGAACCCGACTATCGTCCATTGGCATTGCCACATGGATCCTCGCCATCTTCCTCTTGTCTCTGCTCGCGGTCGACGCCATCTGGGGGCAGGCTTCGAAACAACGTCAACCAGGAAAACCCGCGGCTCAACCGCTACAACCCCCTTCCGCGAACCCGTTGCCGCCAATCCAACTTGATGGCAACGCTGTCTTGCACCATCTGAATGACGTCATTAGTTGGTATCGTCATGCCACCACCGGGGTCCCATCTGTGGGACTGGCGAGTGATGCCATTTATCAAGACAACACGCGCGACCTCGGAGCCGAGGTGGTTCGTCTCGCTTTTCAATCGGCCAAGGCGGAGAGCGCCCTGATCATCGAACAACAAAAGTCACCCGGGGCAAATGCGTCTTCCCCCGAAAGCGCGCAGCAGCAAAATCTGGGCGCGATGCAGGCCAAGACTTCATCCCAGATTGAACAATTGCAATCGCAAATCGAAGCCCTGAACCCGCAAATTGCGAAAGCGCTCCCAGCCAAGCGAGCCAAGCTGACTTCGCAGCGCGACGCTCTACAAGGACAACTGGACCTGCAAAAAGCTCTGCTCGATACCCTGCAAAAAATGTCGAAGTTCGTCGAAAACACCAGCGAAGTTTCCGGCAGCCTCGAAGGCAGCATCGATCAACTCGCCAAG
>JASIKQ010000625.1 GCA_030049565.1 Candidatus Sulfotelmatobacter sp. | reverse complement strand
TTCTTGTACCGCGATTTTCAATCGCGCAACGTCATGCTGCGCAACACGATGTCGCGCCACAACGACGCGCAGCCATTTTTCTTGGATTATCAGGGCGGGCGCAAGGGAGCTTTGCAGTATGACATCGCTTCCCTGCTCTACGACGCCAAGGCGGATTTGCCCCCGGCGCTGCGGCAGGAACTGCTGGATCTTTATATCGAAGAAGCTTCCGCCTTGACCGCCTTGGATCGCGAAGCGTTTCTGCGCCATTACTATGCGTTTGTCTATGTCCGCATCTTGCAGGCGCTGGGAGCTTATGGTTTTCGCGGATTTTACGAGCGCAAGGCGCATTTTCTGCAAAGTGTTCCTTACGCGCTGAAGAATCTGCGCTGGCTGCTGCACAACGTCAAACTCCCCATCGCGCTGCCTACGCTGATGGAAGCGTTCAACAGCATGTTGGGTTCGGAAAAACTTCAGGGGCTGGCGTCGGAAGCCGACAATTTGACGGTGCGGATTATGAGCTTCTCTTTTCATCGCGGGATGCCAAAAGATGAGACCGGACACGGTGGGGGATTTATTTTCGATGGCCGGAGTTTGCCGAATCCGGGGCGGGAGGAGCGATTCAAGACGCTGACGGGGAAAGACGCGCCCGTAATTGATTACCTCAATCAGCAGGACAGTGTGCATCAGTTTATGGCCAGCGTGATGTCGTTGGTCGAACAAAGCGTGAGCAATTATCAGCAGCGTGGGTTTAACAGCTTGATGGTTTCGTTTGGATGCACTGGCGGACAGCACCGGTCAGTTTATCTGGCAGAGCAGTTGGCGAAGCGGTTGCGCGGGAGGAATGGAGTGGAGGTAATCGTGCGGCACCGAGAGTTGGAGGCGGCAGTAGCAAGTGGATAAGGTAGGTCGCGTCGCGTGTTATTGTCGTCCCACTTCGCGGGACGACGCGCGGCCGCTCCCCCATATGCTTCGCTTCGCAACGTACGCTCGCTCAGGATGACAAGATAATGAAGGCGATGGTTTTGGCGGCGGGGTTGGGGACGCGGCTGCGGCCACTGACGAATGATCGTCCCAAGGCGCTGGTGGAGGTTGGCGGGAAAACGCTGCTGGAGATCACGCTGGCGCGATTGCGGGAGTTTGGGGTGCGGGCGGTCATCATTAATGTGCATCACTTCGCCGACATGGTTGAGGGTTACCTGAAGGCGAAACAGAATTTTGGGATGCGCATTGAGATTTCGCGCGAAAAGGAACTGCTCGATACCGGCGGGGGATTGAGAAAGGCAGCGTGGTTTTTTCTGGAAGATTCAGGCACGGCAGAGGAGCCATTCATTCTGCACAACGTCGATGTGATCAGCACAATCGACCTGAAAAAGATGATCGAATTTCATAGGAATCGTAAGGCGCTCGCCACATTGGCAATGCAGCACCGTAAAACCTCGCGATATTTGTTGTTCAACCAGCAGCTTCAACTTTGTGGGCGGAGAACCGCGAATGAACCGCTGCCGCCATCCGCATCGCACCTCCAAATGTTGGCTTTTTCTGGAATCCACGTCATCTCGCCGCAAATTTTTCCCCAGATGACGGAAGGAGGGGCTTTTTCCATCATCGACTGTTATCTACGCCTCGCGGCTCACGGCGAAAGGATCGTGGCCTTCGGGGCGGATGAGTATTCGTGGCGTGATCTCGGGCGCGCCGAGAACGTGGCGCACAAGAGCGATGATCGCCAAGCTTTTTAGTCTCAAGATGGTTCAGTCCTGGGTATAGTAAACAACTTGGCGCGCTCTGAGGTTTCACGGCGTGCGGGATTTTAAGTCCTGAACTGGTGGAGCAGATATCCGTCGGCAACGCAGTGTTAACCTGCTAGCGATGAAAATGTTGCGAGATCCAGGTGCGCAGTATTTTCGCGGCGGAGCCAGGCTCATGCTTCCCATACCAGAGGAGCACGCCCCCCAGGACGAGGGTCAATACAAGTAATGCGTCCACCCTCCAGTTCCGCGGAGGCAATTGGGCTGGAACCGGCCCATCCACTACCGTACTCGGATCGCGGTTGTTGGCAGCAGCCGGCTTCGCCGAAGCCGCTACCAAAGCCGCAGCTCGGGACGGCCTGGCCCGAATGCTGGCAATGATTGCCAGGAAGTTGGTAACTAGAATTACAGCGAAGGCCAGCTCCGAAAGGAACGCCAGGTTTTCTCCCTTCGCCTCCAGAACCTGCACAGCCAACACCACGGTGATCAATCCCCGTGGCAGCATCCACAGGATCAGTTCGCGATCGTGCCGGTCAATGTCGCGCCAGGACCAGCGGCTGCACTGCACTGCCAGCCATCGCGCCACCACCAGGGCCGCAATGGTGCAAGCCATGAGCAACGGATAACGGCGAAAACTTCCGAGCTTGGCCACGGCTCCGATCAGCACAAAGAAAAAGCTCCTCACCAGAAAGGCAAGTTCGGAATGAAAAGTCAGCAGCGCTTCATGCGACTTGATGGCTTCGAGAGCCGGTCCGCTCAGCCCGAGGCGTGGATCGATGCCGGGGAAATTGGAGAGCGTCAATCCAAACGCCAGCACGGCAATTAGGCCGTTCGCCTCGATCGCCTCCATTCCTGCAAAAAGAACCAGGACCGCGGAGAAGGTCAGCACCTGCCAGAAGCGCTGCTCCGAAAGGATCCGCAGAAGCCGCGACCACAGAACGCCTCCTACGATTCCGAAAACCAGCGCCACTCCCACTTGCATCAGCAGGCGGTTCGCGAGGCCACTCAGCAGCGGCCCCGACCGTCCGTGCAGATTGAGAAGCAGACCCACGGTGAGGACTGCCAAGACATCTCCCCAAGCTGCCTCAAGCAGCAGCACCGCCGTGACCGGTTCATCCGCCTCCAGTTGCTGCAGCACCGGCATGACCACAGTGCTGCTCGTGCACCCCAGCACGGCTCCCACGAGCAAGCCCTCGACCAGACTGAGATGCAGCATTCTGATGGAGACGAACGCCGCCGCGGCCGTGCTAAGCAGATAGCAAAGCGTCGAAAGCAACAGGCTTCCGGGGAAGTGGCGCAGGGTATTGCGCAGATTGAGATCGAGACCGCCCTCGAACAAAATGAGGACAATGGCCAGCGTGCCCAGAAGGTTCGTAGTTCGGGATAGCCTCTCAGGGTTGACCAGGCCCAGTACCGGCCCGAGAAGCACGCCCAAAGCCATAAGCAAAATGCTGTCGGGAATGCGGCTGATGCGAAAGACCTTGTTGGCGAGAAAGGCCACCACCAGCAGCGCGCCAACCAATCCCAGGGTGACAGCAGGGTTCATGATTCTTGCTCTTCCAAGATCTTCCAGCTCGCATGATTGTCTTCAAATTCAGGAAAAAATCCAGGGCTAGTAAGGACCGATGATTCCGGCTATGGTGCGAGATGCGGGCGCAGGCGCTCGCGCCCCACTGGCTTTATCCAGCACATCCAGATATTTCAGGCCCGAGCCGGTGTTGAACAGAACTACGGTATCCTCAGCGCCGAAGAATTCGCTGGCGAGGAGTTTGCGGTAGGCGGCCAACGATGCCGCACCTTCGGGTGCGGCGAAGATGCCTTCGACCCTGGCCCAGTGGCGGGCAGCGTCGAGAATTTCGGCGTCGGTGACCGCGAGCGCGAGGCCTCCGCTCTTTTTCAGGATGTCGAGGATCACGTAGTCGGCATAGGGCTTGGGAACGCG
>JASIKQ010000624.1 GCA_030049565.1 Candidatus Sulfotelmatobacter sp. | reverse complement strand
CTTCGATCAGATCGCTTAATGTGGAATTGTCTTTCATCTCATAAATGGCCGGCATGTTCACCGAGCCCGAGATTGCGACTAACGGTCCGACATGAGGAATGTAAAGCACGTCGCCGGATTGAAGACGAACATCTTTGGACTTGTCCCCATTGATCAGCAGCTCGTAGAAATCGAAGTCGGTGATGGTTTTTCCGTCGCGGCGGACTTGAATATCCCGCAGCGAACCCTGCGGAGCGGAACCACCTGAGGCGAAAATCGCATTGACCAGCGAACTGAGCGCGCTGATAGTGTAAGTCCCCGGATAGCGTGCTTCACCCACCACCAGAACTTGAATAGAGCGAATGCGGCCGATGTTGACAGTCAGATTAAAGTTTTTGAAGGACTTGGAAACCTCGCTCTTGAGGTGTTGTTCCAACTCGCCGTAGTGGATGCCGGCGACGGGGACCTGGCCAACCTGGGGTATATAAATCTGGCCGGAGCGATCGACGATGACGCGCAGACTAGCCTGCACCTGTCCCCAAATTTTGATTTGGAGTTCATCCCCCGGACCGATCACGTAGTCGCTGGGAACCTGCATCCAGTCGACGGGCGAAAACGTGCTTGGCGCCTGCGCGAACAACGATTGACCGAACAAGGGCAGCGGATGCCCAACGGTATCGGCCACCATCTGCTCAAACTCCGTCTCGGGATGGGGAGTCGGCTCTGGACGCTGCAACTGAGAGGGATTCTTGGGCGGAGTGCCCGGAGTGAACTGATCCTGGGATGCCCCCGCGGGCATGGTCAATACCGGGTTCCGCAGCGGAGCGGAAGAAGAGCCTTGTCCCTGCGCACCAGGCGACTGGGCCTGGGCGGCGCATTGTGGGGTGCTGGCCACGGAGGGATCGGAACAATCCACCGTTCCCTGAGACAACCCCTGAGACAAGCTATCGCCGACAGTCTGGGAAAAACACGGAGCGGCACAGAAAAGAAAAGCCAACGACGTGGACAGAAATGACTTTTGCATCATGGACATGGATTCGTGGCCGCTTGGTCCGCGGCCCGGCTTCCAATTCTACAATGCCCGCAACTATGATATGTGCTCGAATTTCCACTAGCCGAATGGGCCCCCATACCGGAGGCTGTGCAAAGATCCACGACCAAATCCGAACGCCCACGTTGACCGAAAAATCAAATTCCGATTGCATCCCCTTGATTGCTCGGGAATAACGTGCTATGAATGGACACATTAGAAAAATTAGAAGGCATAGGGGGCAAAAACAGCCGGAAGGCTCCGCTGCGGTGGCTTTCCCCGGTTTGCGCGGCGAAGCTTTTTGCGCGGCAAGGTGTTTCTATTGACTGCAACAAATATGAGGATCTAAACCCGAATTCCGAAGTATTTGAACTGTAAGTATGATTCGCAGTCGCCTAAGTTTCGCACGACTATACCTTCGAATTCTCACGCTGCTGCTGCCGATTCCCGCTTATTTCAGCGCGGTGAAGATTCGCTTCGGGATTAATTTCTTCCTGGAACGAAGGCCGCCATTAGGGCTGCCCTCGTACTGGGGAATCTTGTTGCTAACGACCATCCTGTGGGCGATCGCGGCCGAAGAATCCGGGCTGTGGAATGTGGAACAGCTATATGCGCCCGGTGGCAAAAGCCGGCGCCTGCTGGAAGCGCTGGCATTCACCTATGCGGTGGTTTTGGTGGTGGCATTTTTCTATCGCGGAGTCACCTATTCGCGAGCTGTGATATGCCTCAGTGCCCTGTTCCTGTTTGTTTACGCGACGATTGCGAGAGTGATTTTCCGGGTCTTCCTGGAGTACCGGCGCAAACGCGACCGCAAAATAGTTAAGATTCTTCTGGTGGGAGCGGACCGGTTCGCCCGGCGGGTGGCGACCTCTCTGGAACATGGGGAGGTTCTTCCCTGCAGAGTTGTGGGTTTTGTCGGCCTGCCCAATCAGGAGATTGCCGTCGAAGGGCCTGTTTATGACGTGGCCGAGATTCCAGCGTTTTCCAACGGGCATTCGATCCATGACGTTATAGTGGCCTTGCCCCCCAGCCGTCTAGGGGATGTGGAAAAAATCATGCCTCATCTCGAAAAGCTGTGTGCGCCCATTCGCGTGATCGTTGACCTGGGCGAGACGGTCGGGGTGCGCGACCGGGTCATCGATTTAGGCGGGATGCACATGCTCGATCTGCGCTCGACGCTGGCAGAAAGCGGGTCGTATCTGTTTCAAAAGCGCATCTTCGACATGGTTTTTTCCATGTTTTTTCTGCTTCTGACCCTTCCACTCACTTTTGCCATTTCGGTCGCCATCACACTGACCAGCCGGGGCCCGATATTTTTTATTCAGGACCGTGTGGGGTTGAATGGCCGCGTGTTCCGCATGATTAAATTCCGCACAATGAAACTGGGAAGCCGCGAGGAGGGCGATACACGCTGGACCTCGGCTAACGATCCGCGGCGAACCGCGGTCGGTGTTTTCCTGCGCAAATGGAATCTGGATGAACTGCCTCAGTTTCTGAACGTTCTGGTGGGAGATATGAGCATTGTCGGCCCGCGTCCCGAACGGCCGCATTTTGTCGAGACATTCCTCGAAGAATTTGACCGTTACAATGCACGCCACATGTTCAAAGTTGGCATCACAGGCTGGGCTCAGGTGAATGGCTGGCGGGGCGATACCTCAATTGCCAAGCGAGTGGAGTACGATCTCTACTATCTACGCAACTGGAGCCTGACCTTCGACCTGCAGATCATCATTATGACCGCGCTGCACCTGTTCAACAGCAAGAACGCGTACTGATCGCGGATTTCCCTTCAGCTTTTCAGGCCAGCCACGCGTACTTTATCGGATGCTGATTTGTCACCTGCTCCGGAATCGCGCGCGGGCCGAAGGCCAGCATAAACCAGACCAGCGGCGACCCCGAGTACTTGCGCACAAGCGCGCGCAGCAAGCAGCAGGGGGGAAAACACTGCTACAACCGGATCCTTGGCGGCTGCCCGCAAAACAAACGGAACCGTAGTGGCCAGGAAAGCGCCGAGCACGACGACAGATGTAGAAACGGGGGGATGAATCGTGAAATCGATGACCAGTCCCGCCAAAAGCGCTGGAGCGAACAAAAGCTGGAGCTTCATAAGCTGCGGCGTATGGCTGTCTTTCACTGCTTTGCCCGGACTGTTGCGAACTGCGAGCATGCGCCAGAAGGCGAATTTGTACTTCTTCTTCAGATAACGGGCGAGAGAGTCGGGATGGGTATGGTAGACGATGGCATTGGGCACGAATTTCATCTTCCATCCACGCACCGACATGCGATAGGAAAGCTCGACATCCTCGGCGCAAGCCACTGGAAAGGAAGTATCGTAACCGCCAATTTCCAGAAATCGAACTCGGCGAAACGCGGCGGAGTAGGTGTCGATGAAATCGATATGGGAAAAGTTAGCCATGAGCCGATACTTGTCTTCGTATTCCAGTTGCACGAAGCGGGCAACCAGACTTTTTTGACGCGTACGGTAGATTCCCTTGGCGCCGACAATCCCAGGATCGTCAAAGGGCTTGAGCATGGCAACGAGCCAATCGGCGGTGGGAACGCAATCGTCATCCGTAAAAAGGATGATTTCGCCCAAGGCCTGCTTGGCGCCGTAGTTTCGCGCGGCGGCAGGTCCGGCATTGGGTTGAGAGATAAGACGCACGGAAGAGTATTGCTTGACGACGTCGACCGTATTATCCGTCGATCCGTCATCGACTACCAGAATTTCGGCATGGCATGCACCTACCTGCGGTAAAAGCGCAGCAAGACAATTGCCGATGCGCGCCGCGCCGTTAAATGCCGGAATGATGACCGACGCTGATTTAGTTGCGATGAGCACCTCTCAAATTGTGAGCCCGGGCTGAAGACACAAGTTGTTTGGCTCGGTCGAAATTGCGCATGCTGTAGTCAAGTTCGGCATCATGGGTGTTTCGCTCGCGGCGGAGCTTCGCGTTTGGCGGGAACGATCATCGGTGGCAGGCGGGGATTGGCTCCGGACCGTTGCTAGTCGCCATGCACACTGGCAGCTCGCGCTGCGGTCTCATGCACTGGCCTGCGCTCAGTTTCCCTGGTTTGCTGGTGCTGGCTGCCGCGCAGAAGATATTTCGAGAGCGTTACGAAGCCTTTCAAATTGCGCTGTAGTTCGCGGCGATCCTTGAGCGATTGTTTCAACTTGTAGACGAGGTACGAGGGGCTCAGATAAAAACTACGGCGCGCCCGGTCACAGAAGCTGACCAACTG
>JASIKQ010000623.1 GCA_030049565.1 Candidatus Sulfotelmatobacter sp. | reverse complement strand
GGCAAAAACCGTTTTGTGCTCCGCGCCGTGGTATTGGAAGACGCGGCGAATATCGGGAAATAACGACACGCGCCAGATAAAGAACAGAAACAGCAGCAGGCGTACGGCGCCATCGATCAGGTTAAAGACGATCTGCCCAGCGAAAGCCGGGTCGACCTTCTTCAGATCGGTTGCGGCCAGCAGCGGCAAGTATTTGTACATGAAAATGAAGAATGCCAGCGAGAGGATAACATTTCCGGCAGCGAGCCAGCCGCTGATTCTGGCAGCTTTTTCGTCCTGTTTCGAGGCTCGTTTTACTGGCGCTTCCGTCTGGGCGGCAGGCTCGGATCCGGCTTGGTTGCCAGCCTTATTTTGGTCGTTCATCACCTCGTCGATCGCCACATTGGCGGAGAAGCGCAGGGCACGGTAGCCAAGCGTCATCGCATAACCCAGTGTCATTACTCCGCGAACGATTGGCCAAGCCATCCATTTATGTTTATCGGAGGGGCGATCGAGGGGTTCGCTCATTGTGACCACTTCGCCCGAAGGTTTGCGGCAGGCGATGGCCCACGCGTGAGGCGAGCGCATCATCACGCCCTCCAGCACGGCTTGCCCGCCGACCAGGGTTTCCTCGCCGCTTTCAAGTGCCGGTAACAGCTGCACAGCAACCAGAAAACGCACGAATTTTCGCAGTGAATACACGCTGATTAGATGTCTCCGGGGAAGAAATGCACCAAACAGTAGGTTACCACAGGCAGCAATGCCAGCCGGGATCCTGCAAAGGCTGATTCTCTGTCGCGGACGTTTCCAACTGCGCTAGGCTCAAAATTAGCCGCCTATCGCTACGTTAGTGGCGGCTGAATTAAGCCATTACCGCTAAGTTTGACTTCCGATCCCGCTTCAACTACCGTGTTAGAAGGTAGAAGTGTGGAGAGGTGTCTCTGGGAGGTTTGCGATGCTTGAGGGTCTGTTTCAACCGACGCATCTGATCATTATTTTTGCTATTGCTCTGCTGGTTTTCGGACCTAAGAAACTGCCCGAACTGGGCAAGGGGCTGGGCGAAGGAATTCGCGCGCTGAAGGAAGGGATGAAAGAAGCCCCTCCGGCGGAACAAAATAAGACCAACGAGTCCAAAGACGTCAAGAGTTGATCGCAGTTGCCGCTGCCGGCGAACGTCTTCGATCCGGTTGCACTGTATTCATTTCCGATCGCATCATCCTGGGTTCCCTATATAGCTCAAGAATTCTCTCTGGAAGCTGGAGGTAGGCCGTGTTGCGTAAGTTTAAATGCAGTGTCCTCATTTTGTTTCTGGTGTTTGCGGTATCCGCTTTTGCGGATCAGATCACGCTGAAAAATGGCGATCACCTCACCGGCAAGATCGTAAAATCGGACGGCAAGAACCTGGTTCTCCACACTGACTCGGCCGGAGATGTCACGATCGATTTAACGGCCGTCACCCACCTCACCACCGATCAGCAACTGCACATTGTCACGAAGGAGAAGAAAACGGTTGTGGGTAAGGTAATTGCAACAGATGGGACGTTCGAGGTCGCAACTGCGAGCGGCGCGGTAACGATCTCCACGTCGAACATTGTGACCATCCGCAACGATGCGGAAGAAGCCGCGTACGAAAAATCGCTGCATCCCGGCCTGCGGCACGGGTGGAACGGCGGGGGCAACGTGGGATTCTCGCTTGCTCAGGGCAACAGCCAGACAGAGAACCTAGCGCTGGGATTCAATGCCACGCATCCCACCGAAAAAGATAAGCTCACTGCTTATCTTAGTTCTGTTTATACAACCAACGCGCTGGCAACTCCGAGCGAGGTGGCAAATCTCGTTCAGGCAGGCGCGGAGTACGACTACAACATCAAGCCGCGCTGGTTTCTCGACGCGGAGGCGCAGTTCATCAGCAACGCGTTGCAAGAGCTCGATCTGCGGCAGATCTATGGTGGTGGTTTGGGCATACACGCCATCAAATCCGACCCGACAACCCTCGACATCATCGGCGGCCTGAACTATACGCACGAAACGTATTCGAATGGACCGCCAGTGACGCCGGCGACTGTTCCTCCCACGCTCACGTCATATGGCGTCACCAATCGTTTCGTGGCCGTGACCATCGAAGACGACTTGATGCACAAATTGGGCAAGAGCACCGTCATCACACAGAAACTTGATTTCTATCCCAATCTTTCGGATGGAGGCGAATATCAGGAAACGTTTCTATTAGGAACGGTGACGAAACTGGGCAAGTGGCTGGGATGGCAGAATCAGTTCAGCGATATCTATGTTTCCAATCCGCCCGCGGGCACGAAAAAGAATGATGTGATCCTGACGACGGGATTGAACTTTTCGTTCAACCACTAGTAAGTGGTGCCCACGGGCACAGTCAACTAAATCGCTCTAGAAATGAAATTTCATGGCGAACTGAATAAAGCGCGGGTCGCGAGCCGCCTGCGGCAGGCCGAATTCGGGTGTTCCGAACTCGACGGCCACGGGTTCCTGGCTGATCTCTCCGGCCTGTCCCAGAAGCAGGGTGGGATGGTTCCAGATTGCCAGGAACGGCGCAACAGTGATGCCAGAGAGCGCCCCAGTAATCGGAGGTACCAGCGCCGACGAGAAAAACCGTGGGACGGCGGCTTGGGTCTGCGCCGATTCCCGCCGCTTGCAAGAAATCCCGGATTTCGGAATGCCGTTTGCGAAACAATTCATACGTGGTCCTCCACGTCTGAGGCTGCTGCGCAATTTCGGCTCCCGTATGCTGCAAACCACGCGCTTGCTTTTCTTCATCCGGCAAGACGAGGAGCGCAGCGAGGGTTTCATGTTCCGAAGGAATACGGAAACAAACGAAAATAGTACTAACAAATAGTAATCAGGAATGAAAGGTCAAAAAGTGGCTTGAAACTGGCGACGGTCGCCTTCCCAGAACAACCAGGAGGCAAATTTTATATTTTGGTTTCTGAAACGATTTTTTCTTGCGCCCACAGGCCGGTTTGGGGGTAATATTCGGCGCATGGCTAAGAAGACTAATATGAGTGATTCGTCTTTGTGGATCATCACCATTCTGCTGGTGATCATCGCCGCATGGACGTACTTCAAACACTAAGGTTGTAGGCAGTCGCCTCACCGCCCACTTCGGCTCTCATTGTTTTTGGCACAACATTGCCCTCGTTCGAGTGACAGCGAGCACTGATTGTCGCTTTTTTGGGCGCGTTACCCGGAGTTCAAGCACCGCCTTCCACAGAACTGCACGCGTTTCGGAGACCTCCCGATACGTGCCGGCGGTGATCCTGCGAAAGCTTACTTTGCCGCTTCTGTGGCCCAATAGCTGCTGCGGGCCAGAACGATGCTGTTGCCGGGATCCTTCAGCCGCACGCGGAGCCGGTGCAATCCGGGATGCGGGTCATTCGGCTCGATACTCAGTAAATAGCGCGTATGAACGTGATTGGTGAAATCGATCATGCGGGAATCGAAGCTTTTTCTAGTGGCAAATAATTCATATTCGCCGCCAGTCATGGAAGCCACGGTTTTCGGCATATTCTTTCGCATGGCTTGGGCAGCGAGCAGGAAGGGCGCGAGCAAATCGGGTTCCGGGTGCATCTCGTCGATGTTGTTGCCACGCATGGTATCGAGAACGTTGGAGCGGGATGGCGAAAATGCCAAAGCATAGACGGCGGTGTTGCTCTGGCCGATCTCAGCTACGACGTCGTCGATTTTCGCGGTCTGGCTGCCGTGGTCGCGGGTTTCGCTGATTAGCAGCAGAACGCGCTGCCTGGGTTTGGGAACGGTTTCAAGCATTCTTGCAGCGTAGTCAAGAGCATCGAGGATGGCGGCGCCACCATCGCCGGGTCGTAGGGATTTGAGACTTTGGGCGACCTGCTCCGAGTCGCCGGTGAAATTTTGCACCAGCTGCACCTGGCTATCGAACTCGATAATGGCCGCTTTGCCTCGGCCATCGGCGAGGAGCGAGTCGATCATGGTGCCGAGTCCACGAATGCGAGGAGATTCATAATCTGCGCGACGCCCGCGCTGGATGGCGAGAACCAGCGAAACGGGCTCGCTTTCTGCCGATTCGTCGAGGTGAACTGGTTGCGCGATACCATCGTCTTCGATGATGAAATCCTCGGCCTTCAGCCCAGGGACAACCTCGCCTTTGGTGTTCTTTACCAGAGCCGGAATCAAGACAACATTGGTTTGAGCGTGGAATGTGGTTTCCTGCGAGAGGGTGGAGGTAGCAGCCACAGCGAGCAAACAAAAGAGAGTCGAGGCATGGCGCAGACTAACCCGCCTTGCGTTCGTCGCGGAGAACTTCATCCAGGGCATTTACTAATCGATGCGCGCGCTTCTGATAATCCGTCGCTCCGGTCTCCTGCTTGCGCTTTAGAAGATGGTACTCATCAGCGATATTCAGGGCGGCCAGGACGGCAAGGCGAATGGTGTCGATGGTGTTGGTTGCCTGGGCGACGGCGCGTATCTTGGAATCGACGTACTGCGCCAGTTGGAGGATGTACTTCGGATCGGATCCGCGCAGATTATAGACCTGATCAAAAATCTCCACCCGCACGCTGGAGTTCTGCGTGTCTTTTACCGCCGCATCTTTGACTGCTGTCGCCATAGCTGTTTGCTGCTGTTGCCGTCCTCCGTTGGATGCTGCCTACAACGAAATGTTTGTCGTTTTCTGCGGCAAGCAAGAAAGCTTGCAATCCGAGCGAATCGAAAATCTGTCCAGCGCCACACGCCGAAGCCCGAAAGCTGGAGCCGCCGTTTAGCTCGCGCGCTCCTCGGCGATCGACTCGATCTGCGCCAGCATCTTCTCCACCCGTCCGCGAATTTCTTCGCGCTCCTTGCGCAATTGCACGGTTTCGCGGCGCAGTACCGCTAACTCTTGCTCGCGATCTTCCATCTGCTCGCGCACACGCTCCGCATCGCGCTCGGCAGCCGCCTGCGCTGCCCGCGCGGCTTTGTACAGCTCAATGGTGCGATAAATCTTCTCTTCCAGCTCCTGAAAATTGTCAACCGGAACCTGTTCCGTCACCTGTTCCACCGCGTTCAACGACATGATTGCCGCTTTTCCCCAATGAGATTTTGGACTTTTCCGCAGTATACTCCACCGGCTTGTGAATCCAGCATAGCCCGTTGGTGCTGCGGATATGACAACGAAAGGCCATATCGGTCTATAATGCCCAGCATGAAAAATCGTGGCTTTCCCCTGCTTTCGCTGGCCGCGTTTCTCGCGCTCACCGGGCTTCCCAGCGCCGCCAAAACCAAAGTCGACCTAAAAGATGCACAAGGCAAAGATGTAGGCTACGTGGTACTTTTAGAAAAAAAATCGGGCGTAGGCATCAAGCTGGAACTGCACGACCTGCCGCCGGGCGAGCATGCCATCCACTTTCATCAGAACCCGAAATGCGATGCACCGGATTTCAAGTCCGCGGGCGGACACTTCAATCCCGACGGGAAGAAACATGGCTTCGACAATCCCGAAGGGCACCATGCCGGAGACACGCGCAATTTCACCGTTAGTGAGAGCGGAAGCGCGGACGCATTTCTGGAAAACAAAGACGTGACCCTGGGTGAAGGCGCTCACTCGCTATTCAGCAATGGCGGAACGGCCATTATCATTCATGCCAAACCGGATGACTATAAGACTGACCCTTCGGGGAATTCGGGCGACCGCATCGCGTGCGGCGTGATCACCAAGTAAGCGGGTTTTTGCTCAACCAGGAGCCAGCCGCTAAATATGTTCCGGCTCCTCGGGATTTGGCTCGCGCAGCGGCGCGTCGGGGTTTTCGAGGGGCGACGGCTGTTCTTTCACTGGTGCGGGCAGGGGATCGGGTGGAGTGCGGTTCGACACCGGCAGGCGCGTCTCGGATTTCAGCTTGAGGATCTCTAGAGTCATGGCACTCCGATGCCGAAAGCGCCGCAACGGACGAAGGAGATTCAATTTTGAGTTGTCTTTTGTTCACGCGCCCCTTTTCGAGCAGTAGAATTGGCCGAAACTTGCCCGATTTTTGATCGCCGCAGGACGCGGAAAACGGCATCTAAGAGCGGAAGAAGGAAC
>JASIKQ010000622.1 GCA_030049565.1 Candidatus Sulfotelmatobacter sp. | reverse complement strand
GAGAGGCGGCTCGTATTCGTGGATCACACGCAGCGCCTCATGACAGGCAAAAACCAGCTCGATCACTCTTACCACGATACTGCGGAACGGATTGCGACAAGGAACCTGCAACCCGCAATCTCGAGCTGCTTGCTGGGCCACGTCTGGCAATTTGTCGAAATTCAGATTAAAGCGGGCCAGAGGGCCGACCATGTAAGAATCGCCGCCGCGCAAAACGGAATGCAACGCGTTCGAGTGTTGTACATGCTGCTCGGTGAAATTTTCCTCATAGTCAGACGCATCAATATCAAGCCCGCGATTGGATACGATCCGGCCCTCGTTGAACGGATACTCCGTGGGATGTGATAGCGAAACGAATTCGTAATCCTGTTCAAAATCAGGAAACTCGAACCTTGAGACCCAGCGAGCTGTAGCCAGCGAGGCATCCAGCGCCCACTTGAGCTCGTCCACAAGTTCTTTCAGCGCGCTCTTGGAGGGAGCTTTATAAAAGCCGCCGACCGCAGCGGAAACGGGATGAATTTCCCGGCCACCCATCAAAGCAACGATCCGGTTGCCAGCTTTCTTCAGGCGCAGGCCTTGCTCCACAATCGATTGATGGTCGCGCGCCATAGCGATGGCGTCGGAATAACCGAGGAAATCCGGCGCATGTAGCATGTACACGTGAAGCGTATGGCTCTCGATCCACTCTCCGCAGTAGAACAACCGCCGCAGCAGCCGGACGGAGGGGTCGATTACGATGCCAAGAGCACGCTCAACGGCGTGCACCGCGCTCATCTGATATGCGATCGGACAAATTCCGCAGATGCGCGCCACAATATCGGGAAGTTCGGAGAAGTGCCGGCCTCGAAGAAGCGTGGTGGTTCGTAGATCTTCAGTTTTACGTCCTGAACTTGGTCGCCCTTGAGTTTGACGTAAAGCGCGCCTTCGCCCTCGACGCGAGCCAAAGTCTCAACTTTTATCGTCCTCGTCTGTTGCTTGTTCACGTCCGCTCACTTTCTTCGCCTGCCTTTCGGAACTGCCACGCCCAGGCATTAAACCCGCGGAAGGCGCGTGTGATCTCTGCGTTGTCCCGACCGAGGATGTGGAACTGATTGCTGAGCGATGCCGTGTTGGGGCTCTCCATGGGGCCGTAGCAGCCATAACATCCGCGATCGTAGCTCGGGCAGAGCGCGTCGCAGCCCGCCTGCGTCACTGGTCCCAAACACGCGATACCCTGCGCCACTGCAATGCAGACATTGCCTTTGCGCTTGCACTCCATGCAGACGCTGTAGGTTGGGACATTGGGTTTGCGCCCCGCCGATGTGGCCTTGATTAGTTCAATAAGCTGGTACTTGTTGATGGGGCAGCCGCGCAGCTCGAAATCCACAGGCACATGTTCGGCGATCGGTGCGGAGAGTTTGAGCGTGTTGATATATTTCGGCGTAGCATACACCACGCGAATGAATTCGTCCACATCCTTCCAGTTGCGCAGGGCCTGGATGCCGCCGGCGGTGGCACAGGCCCCAATCGTGATTAGCGTTTTGCACTTGCGCCGGACTTCCTGGATGCGTTGGGCATCGTGGTAAGTGGTAATTGAACCTTCGACCAATCCAATGTCATAAGGCCCCTTGAGCATGGCGCGGGAAGCTTCGGGAAAATATGCGATGTCAATAGCTCTCGCGACGCCCAGCAGTTCATCTTCGGCGTCGAGCAAACTCAACTGACAGCCGTCGCAGGAAGCAAACTTGAAGACTCCGATCCGTGGCTTACGCCTGATCTTAGAGCTCATATTTCTCCAATAGCGGCCGCATTCCATCATAGGAAAAGATGGGGCCGTCCTTGCAAATGAAATGCGGGCCATACTGACAGTGTCCGCAGAAACCGACTGCGCACTTCATGTTTCGTTCCATGGAAAGGTAGATATTCTCGCGGCCGAAACCCTGAGTTTCCAGATCGCGAGCGACAAACCGCATCATGACTTCGGGTCCACACGCAAAGGCCGTCGATCGCGCCGGTTGCAGCCGGGCATATTTGAACAGCGTGGTGACCACGCCCACATGACCGCGCCAGCTCAATCCGCCGTAGTCAACCGTCACCAATACTTGGGTCTCACGCTTACGGGCCCAAGCAGCCAGTTGCTTCCGATAAAGCAGATCACGAGGACTGCGGGCGCCATAAAGAATCACCAGACGCCCATACTTTTCGCGGTTACGCAGAACCTCGTAGATCACGGGACGGAGCGGAGCCAACCCGATTCCACCCGCGACCACAAGAACATCGCGGCGCTGGGCTTGCTCTACCGGCCATCCTGTCCCAAATGGACCGCGGACACCAACGGCTTCGCCCACTTTACTACTGACCAACGTTTGTGTTGCCTGGCCGACCGAGCGCACCGTGTAGACCAACCGGTCGCCCTCAACCGGGTCTCCGCTGATGGAAATTGGCAGCTCGCCGACGCCAAACACCCACAGCATGCTGAATTGCCCCGGCCGAAACCGGTTCCGGGCCGGTTCGTTCTGCGACTCCAGCGCGAGCGTAAAAGTATCGGGAGTCTCCTTGACCACCTGCCGCACAGAATACGGCTGCGTCAGCATGGGATCGGTCGTAATCGGTTCAATCGGTGCCGCTGTGGACATTGTTATTTGCCGACTGCATAAACATCGAGTAACTGCAAACGTGTCGCCTCCAACCGTTGCTCCATAATCTGGGCAAAGCGCTTCAACATCTCATAGCCGAGATCGTGGTTCTGCTCGCACTTGGTGCGCAAACACTTGCCATCCAGGGCAATCACACGCGTGGTTTCAACGGCGTGGGCGTGAAATCTCCACAGATAGGGCGGCAACAACCACGACCAGCCGAGAATCTCTCCCTCGCCCAGAGTTGCCAGCATGACCGGCTTGCGCTGGGGCGCGAAGATCTCCAATGCAACTTTGCCGGAGCGTATCAGGTAGAACTCGTTGGCCTCCTCGCCCTCCTTGAAGAGATAGGTGCCCGCGTCAAAGCGCACATTAGAGGCGCATCCGGTGAGCAGGTTTGTGTAATACGATTCAAGACCGGCAAAGAAAGGATGTTCCGCGATAATGCGTTCAAGCGTTTCCATGGGTGTTTTCCTTCGCAGCGACGGGAGGAGAAGAGATCGGCGATTCGCGAAGGGCGCGGACCTCCTCTGTGATATCAATGCCGACGGGGCACCATGTAATGCACCGGCCGCAGCCCACACAGCCTGAACTACCGAACTGGTCGATCCACGAGGCCAGCTTGTGGGTCATCCATTGCCGGTAGCGCGCCTTGGTGGAGCTGCGCACACTGCCACCGTGAATGTAGGAGAAATTCTGGGTGAAACAGGAATCCCATTTGCGCCAGCGCTCGGCTTGCATGCCAGTGATGTCGCTGACATCCTCCACGGTTGTGCAGAAACAAGTGGGACAGACCATGGTGCAGTTGGCGCAGGTAAGGCAACGCTGGGCAACGTTATCCCAGCGGGGATGATCGAAATTGTTGTAGAGCAAATCGCGAATGCCAGTCGTGTCCATGCGGCGCTTAATCTGCGAGGCGGCGCACTTCACCGCGGCTTCCGCTTCCTGACATACAGCTTCTGGTGCTGCAGGCGAAGCCGGCGCTAATTCTGCCAGCACGTCAGCGCCAGCGTCGCTGCCTGCCTCGATCACAAATTCATGCCTGCCTGGACCGATTAGTTCCGTGAGAGCCAGATCATGGGCTCCCTGTACCCGAGGTCCAGTACCCATGGATGTACAAAAGCAAGTGGGCGCTGCTTGCGTGCAATTCACAGCTACGATGAAGATTCCCTCGCGGCGCGCGGCATAGATGGAATCTCGATAGCG
>JASIKQ010000621.1 GCA_030049565.1 Candidatus Sulfotelmatobacter sp. | reverse complement strand
TGAAACGATCCGCCTCGAAAGCGGACATACCTTAACGGGTATCGTGGGTTCAAATCCCACCCTCTCCGCCATTTCTTCCGCTATTTCGCCTTCGCTCCCATCGCCTGCTCCACGTGCTTCTTCAGCCCCATGATGGCGGTAACCACAGACGTGGACGCTTGCATAAACTCGCTCCGGGATCCCAGACTGGTTTCCTGCGTCACTGACTGACCACTGGCCGCGCGACGCACTACATCCCCCACCGCTTTGTGAAAGCGGGCATGTTCAGTCTTGAGCTTCGCGAAGTCCGGCAACTTTGCATATTTGCCGCCTTCGCCGTAAATCCACTGTCCTAGGGCGCACTTGTTGTCCTGAGACAATTCCGCTGCTTGCAAACTGCCATCCGGATTCTTCAAATATCTTCCCAGCTTCGTTTTCCAGGCGGCATGCGCCGCGATAGCCTGATCGAAATCCATCTCTGCCTCCGAACATTCCAACTTGGGGGGTAAACACCCCCCATATTCATCGGCAGGTGGCCGCCTTACTGGATTTGGAACAAATGAGATTGAACTAACCATAGCGGGGCCGGAAAAAGTCGTCAGCCGTTGGTCGTTAATCGTTAGTCGCTCCTGGAAGCCGTTAGCCTGGACGCCTTCTCATTCCGAGGAAGCGAGGAATCTCGGTCTCGCTGAGAGCTGAAGGCTGATGGCTGATAGCTGTTCTCCGGAGAGGTGCGTGAGCGGCGGAAACGATCCGTTGAATGCTTCTGTTGGCGGGTTTCAAGTCGCAGCGGCAAAGGACGCAGCGCATCGCGACGATATAAACAAAGCGCGCGTACGCCGGGCAGCTCTCGTTCGTGCAGACTTTCATCGTCATCGCAGCACGCACCTCTCTCAGGCCAAACATCAACCAAGACGTAGCCGCGAACTTAGCACAAACTGTCCCCGGGCAGGCACGCATTTTCCGTGGCATCCGATCAGATTTTCTTCTGAGGCTTGCTTCTTTAACCTGAGACAAAAGCCTGTGCTGTCGTCTCCAATGACGAGCGTCGCAATCACGCTGGGCATCGACCCGTGCACCAACGCCAACGATCCGGCTACGTCATTCCTGAGGCCTCGTCTTCGCCTACGGTGTTGCCCGATGGCTCCATCGCACAACACCCCGCTCGAAGCCCTGGGCGCAGTTTACACGCCGCTCCCCATCGGAGAGCTGCACAGAGTACAGCCAAGACGACGGCCATTCATTCGTGATTGGAAAGTACAGCCGCTCGGGGTAGCCACCGCCGGAAAGTTGTTCTCTGTGTGTCAGGGACTCTGTGGTGAATTTGTTTTTCGTTGGCGGCTCTTGACCTCAACTGGGTCGCCTCCGCCGAAACCACCAGAACAGGGGCGCGCCCGCGAGAATGACCAGCAGTCCATAAAAAGAATTCGGCCATTCCCCGCGGAAGGTGTAATAAAGAAGAAATGCAGCGGCAGCCATGAACAGCGCCGGCACCACTGGATATCCCACCATGCGATAAGGCCGCAGCGCATCCGGTTCGCGCCGCCGGAAAACAAAAACCGTGCTGCCCGCGATCATGTAGAACAGCCATTCGGCAAAAATCGCCAGCGAAAAAAGCTGGCGAAAATTTGCTCCCAACAGAAGCAGCGCGATCGACAGCAGGGCCTGCACAACCAGCGCCATCGACGGCGTACGAAACCGCGGATGCACTTCCGCCAGCGCAGAGAAGAAATATCCGTCGCGCGCGACCGCGTAAGGCACGCGCGCTCCGCTCATCACGGTGCCGTTGAGTGTGACCAGCATCGAAATCGCCATGCCCCCCGAAACGATGCTCGCGCCGAGACGCCCGAAAACGAGCGCAACCGCATCCGACGCAGGCCGCGGCGAAGCGGCAATCGCACTCGCCGGCAACACGTACTGGACTGCCGCGTTCACCAGAACGTATAACAACCCCACCGTGGCTACGCCCGCAATCAGTGCAATCGGAATGTTTCGCCCGGGATTTTTTATTTCCCCCGCGACCATGTTGAGATCGTTCCAGCCATCGTAGGCCCAGAGCGCGGCGACGAGAGCGGCCATGAATCCGGCAACACCGCCTTTGGCGCCGGTAAACGCAGTCGCAAAGTTACTCCAGGAGCCCATGTACGAGGTGAAACAGACAGTCACGATACCAACAATGATGACCACCTTCAGAATGGTAAAGATGAGCTGGAATTCTCCCGCCTTCTTGATGCCAAGATAGTTCAGCACGGAAATGAGAATCGCCGCGCCGATGGCCACGAGCTGTCCCCAGGTGATCGAGAAGGGAACCGAGACCGCATTGGCCGAGAAGAAGGAGAAGATGGCGAACGTGCCGAGGATGCGAACCAGGCCGGTCGCAATAGTTGCGACAGACGCGGGTTTGGCGATGACGAACCAGGTCCAGGCGTAGAGAAAACCGGCCAGCGGTCCGTAGGCGTCGCGGACGTAGACATACTCGCCGCCCGCCTGCGGTTTCATGGCTCCAAGCTCGGCATAAGTTAGCGCACCGAAAAAAGAG
>JASIKQ010000620.1 GCA_030049565.1 Candidatus Sulfotelmatobacter sp. | reverse complement strand
ATGGGCAGCACACTGTCGCCAGCCACGTCTTTGAGGATGACGATGGGCATGTTGGAGACTGGATCCATCAGCAAACCGCGAATTGTCATTTCTACTTCCATACAAGAACTCCTTCGGCCGCCCCCGGGCGAGCACTATGCGCCCTGTTATACCACTAATTCTCCCAGAAGACTGTTGGGAAAACTCCCGATCACGCGCACCGGAACATAAGTTCCCATCTTGGGCGAAGCTTCCTCGGGAGCGCTGAAATTGAGAGTTTTGTTCTGGCTGGTGCGACCGACCCATTGTGACCGGGCTTCATTCCTGCCTTCAACCATTACTTCTAAGGTGCTGCCTATATATTTTTTGTAGCTGGACATCTGACTGTCTTTCTGTTTCGCCATTAGGACCTCGAGGCGCCTCGCTTTTTCTGCATCGGGAATCGGATCCTCAAAACGCAGCGCGGGCGTATTCGGGCGCGGCGAATACTTAAATGAAAAAACACCGTCGTAGTCGACTTGATCGAGCAAGCTTAACGTCTCGGCGAAATCAGCTTCCGTCTCTCCGGGGAAGCCAACGATAACGTCGGTGGTTATGCTGATGTCGCGCTTGGCGGACTTGATCCAAGAGATGCGCTCGAGATACTGCTCGCGCGTGTACAGGCGCTGCATCGCGTGGAGCACGCGGTCGGAGCCGCTCTGTACGGGCAGATGAACGTGGTCGCAGAGAGTGGGCACGGCGTCAATGGCCTCGACAATATCGCGGCCGAAATCGCGTGGATGCGACGTCGTGAAGCGCACTCGCTTTATTCCCGGAATCTCGCCAACCGCGGCGAGCAATTGGGCGAAGCTTTTCCGGGAAGTCGGCTTCCCTGCCGGATCTCTGTACGAATTTACATTCTGCCCCAACAGTTGAATTTCCGTATAGCCGAGATCGGCCATCTGGCGGGCTTCGGCCAGAACCGAATCCGAAGTGCGGCTGCGCTCTTTGCCGCGTGTAAACGGAACGACGCAATATGCGCAGAATTTGTCGCAGCCTTCAATGATGGTGATGTATCCCCGATGCGGATTGCTGCGTGCGGTGAATTCGATTTCGAAGCACTTGTCAGTTTCGCGGTCGTCGAGGCCGGTGATGCGAATCAGGTTTCGGGCTTCAGGCTTCGGGGCGTCGAGGTTTTGCGTTGCGGCCGCTCCCGACGCCTCGATTTGTGCAAGCATCTGCGGCAGGTTGCGATAGGATGCCGATCCGCATACGAGTGACACATGCGGCGCACGCTCGAAAATCTTCTCCCCCTCCTGCTGAGCCACGCAGCCGAGCACGCCGAACTTCTTTCCTTGCGCCTGGAGCTTCTTGAAGTCGGCGAGTCGATGAAAAACCTTCTGCTCCGCTTTGTCGCGGATGGAGCAGGTGTTGTAGAGAATCAGGTCGGCCTGCTCGACCGCTTCCACTCGGCGATATCCCTCGTGCAGCAGCGTACCGATGACTTTCTCCGAGTCATGCACGTTCATCTGGCAGCCGAAAGTTTCCAGGTAGAAGGTTTTCTGCGCGTCCCCAGGCATATAGGAGAGTATAACCCGGTGCGCCGCAGCGCACGAAACTGCGCTGTGTTTGGCAAGAAGCGAGAGGATTTTATCAGGAAGCCGTTGTGATGCCGTATTATCCGGGCGCAGGTATCAACGAATGACCTTGAGAAGCCTTCTTGTCCGGAAGAGTGTAGTTCCGAACTGTCGGATAGAGGAATCTGACTGGGCCAGAATGTTCTTACCCTTCCACAAAGGTCTTCAACTGCTCCAGCACGCCAGGCCAGCCGCCGCGGTAATCCTTGCGGGCCGTGTGCTCCTGCGCGAGGCCGCTGTGCGTAACTTTCACTCGCGTGCCGCCCGAGTCGGGCGTCAGTTCCCAGCGCACGAGCGTTCGCCGTGATTTATCTTCGTGCCAGTTTGCGATCCAGGTATAGGCGAGAGTGCGGGGAGGATCGTACTCCACCACCTCGCCCTCGCAGTGAAATTTGCTGACGCCATTTACGTTCAGCTTGCTTTGTTGAGTGTCATACCGCCACTTGCCCCCGCGGCGAGGCTCGATCGCGAAATCCGCGATTTGGCAGTCAGGACTCGTCCACCACGACATCACCTGCTTCGCATCGATGAGCGCCTGAAACACGCGGTCGGGAGGCGCTGCGATGTGGATTTCGCTGACAATGGCGTCGTTGTTAGGCGTGACGGTTGTTGTGGCCATGATTTGCTCCTGAGTTACTTCTCCACAAAGTTCTTAATCTGCTGAACCAGCCCGGGCCATCCCTGCGCGTAGCCTTCGGCTGCGCCAGCAAGTGCTGCCAGATTGCTGTGCGTGACCTTGAGGCGCGTTCCCGTGGACGTGGGTATGAGATCCCAACGCACGATCGTTCGATGAGAAGGGTCGGGGTGCCAGCTCGCAAACCACGTATATTCGAGCAATCGCGGCGGGTCGATCTGAAGGATTTCGCCATAGTGGTCGAATTTGGTTTCCGGATGCTTTCGTTCCTCGGCCGTATAGCGCCACTTTCCGCCGCGACGGGCATCCATCTCCCAGGAAATGATTTTGAAGTCCTTTCCGCCGCCCCATTGCAGGGCCTGCTTGCGCTCGGTGATTGCCTGAAAAACGCGCTCCGGCGTGGCGGCAATTTCGATTTCCGTTACGACCGCGTCGTTATCGGGAGTAATCTTTGCGCTTGCCATTTAGCTTCGTCCGTAGGTTCTGATTCGAGAAATCCGCATCCAGCCCACCTGCAGTCTTACGAGGCTTTATGCGATTCGATGGTTTCGCCCTTTTCCACATAAGCACGAATCCATCCCAGGATCGTCGGCCAGCCACGATAGCTCTGCGCCAGTTCCGGACGTACGGCGAGGCCGCTGTGTCGAATGCGCACCAGTGTGCCATTGGGAGTCGGCTCAAGCTCCCAACGAACCGTGGTTTTCGCGTCGCCGGTCCAACTGGCAACCCATGTATAAGCAAGCACGCGCGGCGGATCAACCTCCAGATACTCGCCGAAGACGGTAAATGTCCCTGCCTCCGCGGACGGCCCCGATGCGCGCCACTTCCCTCCCGGACGTGCATCAGACGTGAACTCGGTACAGCGATACATGCCCGCCTGCCCCCACCACGACAAAACTTGTCGAGGGTCAATCAGCGCCTGAAAAACACGCTCAGGCGGTGCCGCGATGTCGATCTCGCTGATGAGCACGTCGTTATCGGGAGTGATTCTGCTGGTGGCCATGATGAATTCCTGAATGCGAATTTTGGCTCTACATTTTTCGCCGCAGGTCGAACACTTCTTTTATGTCCTTGCCGTGATCGGCGAAATGCCACTCTTCGGTGTGGTGATTGGCGTCGAGCACGGTCACGATAAGACGTTCCATGTGCCCGGCGTCAGGAGTTGCGAGATTAGTGGCGTCGAGAAAACTGAAGCGGATGGTTTTCGCGTCGGGCGAGACCGAAGCGAGCATGCGT
This sequence comes from Candidatus Sulfotelmatobacter sp., assembly GCA_030049565.1. Lineage (GTDB taxonomy): Bacteria > Acidobacteriota > Terriglobia > Terriglobales > Acidobacteriaceae > Sulfotelmatobacter. Next base: position 1,557 of record JASIKQ010000620.1, on the reverse strand, counting down.
GGCTGATTGCCCACACCGCAATAATGCGTCATGAGCAGGCGGTTGGGCCCGTCGAGGTGAAACATCGTAATCATATCTTCGGGCCCGTGACCCGAGATTTCGCTCATGACCGCGGACCCGCCGGAAGTCGACTTGAACGTAACCTGAAGCGGTTCGCCCAGCGAGTTCTTCCCTTCCCACGTTCCGGCGAGCGATTTGATCTGATCAAATGAGTTTTGCGCCGGGCTTTGCGAAAACGCCACGGACGCGGTTGCCAGCAACACGATCGACAAAACGATGCGGGCGGATTTCATTTCAGTTCTCTCCTTTCGAATTCTTTGCCCTCGGTTTGACGGAAGATTGTTTTCCGGTCTCTTTGGCATACTCGGACTCCACAAAATTCTTGAGGCTGGTCAGGTTCATGGTCCAGAACGTTCGATAATGTTCGAGCCATTTATCCACGGTGCGCAGCGGCTCAGGATTGAGCTGGTACACGCGGTGGCGGCCTTCCCTATGTTCGCGCACAAGATGCGCTCGCCGCAGCAGGCGCAGGTGCTTGGAGATCGCGGGACGCGAAACCGGAAAAGCTCCGGCGATTTGTCCAGCCGGCTGGCTGCCGCGGCGCAGTAGATCGAGCACGGCGCGCCGGGTGGGATCCGCCAGGGCCTGAAACGTGGCCTCCAGCAGATATGTAACCGATCGGTTCCGCATAACATGTAACCATACAGTTACATGATATCCGGTGTCAAGGAAAAAGTTACAGGTTTTTTCAGGTGTAACGATGAGTGGAACCCGAGGAGCATCAAAGCGAGTTGACTTGGCAAGCTGCGAATCCTACCATCGAGGCCCATGTCTGAGCCCGCTTCAATCGTGAGAGGTAGCAGATCGCATCCGCGATTCTTCGATGAAGAAGAAGTGCGCGCGCGGCTGCGGATGATCGATTTAATCGAGGTCATGCAAAAAGCGCTGATCGAATTTTCAGCGAAAAGAGTCCAGCAACCGGTGCGCACGGTGCTGCCGTTTCGGCGAAGAGGGATCCTTCTTCGGAATAATGCCCTGCTATGTGCCTTCCCTGCCCGCGCTCGGCGCGAAGCTGGTGACGCTGATTCCCGGAAACACGGCGCGCAATCTCGACACGCATCAAGCGGTCATCGTGATGCTTGATCCGGTGACTGGCATCGTCAAAGCTATTCTCGATGGACGCTACATCACCGAGGCCCGCACCGCCGCTGTTTCGGCAGTTTCGGCGCGGCTGCTGGCGCGAAAGGATGCGCATGTGCTCGGCATTCTGGGTTCGGGAGTGCAGGCGCACAGCCATCTGGAAGCGTTAAGGCTCGTGCGCGAGTTTCGCGAAGTGCGGGCGTGGAGCCCAACGCCGCATCGTTTTCAGCAGTTCGCTGCCGAAACCGGCGCTCAAGCGATGGAAACTGCCAAAGCGGTCGTCCTGGAAGCTGATGTCGTGGTTACCGCCACCGGCTCACCCACGCCCGTAGTGCAGAACGAGTGGGTGAAAGCGGGCACTCACATTATTGCTGTCGGAGCCTGCGTGCCGACACAGCGCGAGCTCGATCCGGCGCT
>JASIKQ010000619.1 GCA_030049565.1 Candidatus Sulfotelmatobacter sp. | reverse complement strand
TGGAAGATATTGTTCTTCCAATTGGCGCAGTTCTTCGTCCCAGGGAGCCTTGGCGCCTTCGATGCACTGCACGGTGAATTGCCCGCGCAGACTGGAGTTGGCGTCGGCAGCCCATACCACCTGACACAATGACTTGGTGCGACCGCGCTCTACGGTCACTAAGTCTCCGACTTTGACGTCACGAGCGCCTAGCAAGCGGGCGCCGCGCGGATGAATGTCGTACGTGCACGCCAATTCCAGAGCGCTGCGCTCACCATTCTGCATATGTGTGAGGCGAACCGGCAGGGCGAGATGAACCAACTTCTCGATGGGCGGGCCTTGTACAGGCGAATGTGGCTCGGGTTGGACTAGTTCGGCGTTCACCAAGGTGTCCCTGGCGCTGGTTACGCCTGCCAACATAGCAGTACATGTACCAGGGGACAATGTACGGTCGTAATCAAAGTAGTGGTTACCAGGGAGGCATAACCACATGCATATTGACTACGCAAGTGGCATCTCGCTCCAGCGGCGGAGGATCTCCTGTGAATTTCACAGGTTGCAAGAAGCCCGGCCCAGACGTAAAGATAATGGAGACAGCATGGTCTCGATGCCTCCGCCTGTGAAGCCCGAAGTTCCGCTTTCTCCTTCAGCGGCCAAACTGCGCCTGCTCAAACGTCTGCGTTGCACCTTGCGCTACGAAAAAAAAGCCTGGGCATCGGGCGCGATGATGGTGGCCGGAGTAGATGAAGTGGGGCGCGGCTCTTTGTTCGGGCCGGTGGTGGCCGCGGCGGTGATTCTCGACCGCAGCTATCGCATTCGTGGACTGCGCGATTCGAAACTGCTGCTGGCGGAACGTCGCGAAGTGCTGGCGCCGCGCATTCGCGAACATGCGATCGCCTGGGCAGTGGCGGCGGTAGACGCCGCGCGCATCGATCAGATCAACATTTATCATGCATCGCGGCTGGCTATGCGGGAAGCAGTCCTGCGCTTACAGCCGATGGCCGACTATCTGCTGATCGATGCGGTGCGCCTGGATTGCGATCTGCCGCAGAAAGCGATCATTCACGGCGACGCGCTCTCAGCCTCGATTGCGGCGGCCTCAATTTTGGCGAAGGTGGAGCGCGACCGCATCATGTGCCAGTGGGACCCGGTCTTTCCTGAGTATGGCCTCGCGTCGCATAAGGGCTACAGCACGCCGCAACACCTGGCGGCATTGCGCGAATTTGGACCGACGCCGCTGCACCGTCAGTCGTTTGCGCCGGTGTGGAATGCGCCCGAACAGGTGGTGCTGGAGTTCGAAGCGGAGGAAGCGGCGATCGAGCCAGACACTGCGGAAGCGCCATAAATATCAAAATCTTCACCACAGAGGGCAGGGGGTAGATCTCACTGTGGCTCGCCTTTTTCGCCCTTTAGGGCGGCGCTGAGTTCGTTCAGCAGCTTCGTGTTGTTATCCAGCGCCTGGCGCAGAATTTCTGCCTGCTGTTTCGCGGTTGGCCAATCCTGCTTCTCGACCGCTTCGGTCAATCCCGGCAATTCCAAATGCGCGTAGGTGAAGCGTGCTCCATAGAGAATGTGCTTGAACCAAGGCCTGCCGGGAATGCCGTCAGGGTTCAGCCAGTTGCGCTCGACCTGCATAGTGCCGTGATTAACGGTCTCGGCAAGTTCAGGGTTGAGCACGCCAGCCTTTAGTGTCCGGCTCATGGATTCATTCAGTCGAGTGCCAGCGGCTTCAAAGCCATCCACGGCATCGAGGACCGGTTTGAGATCCAGTTGACTCATGTCCTTTCCCCGGGACATTTCATTCACGAATTGGCGAATGTTGGCGGCGTAGCTGGCGAAATCGAAGGGAAACAGGTCGGCATTGGCCAGACGCAGCGCGAGCACTCCCCATAGTTGCGACATCAGGGTGTGATAACGATAGCCAGGGTCGCCGAAGTGGTTCACCCAGAAAAAATCGTCATAGGCAGAGTGATAAACGCCATACGGACCCTCGAAGCCAAGCCCCAGCACGGGCATGCCGATGAAGTTGAGAAAAACGGTATGATCCGAACCGCTGCCGATGCGTGTATCCGCGAGATTAGAGTCAGTGACGCTGCCTGAGCGAGTTTCACTACTCTCGCGTGCCGCGGATGCCTTCCAGGCTTCATACAAACTTCTGCCCGAAGGATCTTGCAAACTGTGTGTAGTCTCCACCAGCATTGGCGCCAGCGAGGCTACGGCCTGGCCGTGAAAATCTGATCCCGAAGTAGCTTCGTCCACGTTGATGTAAGCCACGGCCCGCTCACGTAGTTCATTGGCAAACTGCTCGCCCCACTCGGTCGAGCCGGTCAGGCCGACTTCTTCTCCATCCCAACTGCAGACGACAATGGTGCGCCGCGGCCGTACTCCTTCTTTGGCCAGCTTGCCCAGTGCGCGGGTCAATTCCATCATCGATGCGGTGCCGCTCGAGGGGTCGACGCCTCCGAAGACCCAGGCGTCGCGATGATTGCCGAGCACAATCCATTCATCCGGCAACTGCGCGCCCCGGATACGGCCTTCGACGACGTAATAAGGCTGCGTGGAGTCATCCATTTCAATTTTCACGTGTACGCGCACGCGATTACCGCCGAGGTGATACTTGATCGGCAGACCGCCTTGCCAATCGGCGGGAGCGAGCGGACCATCCATGTTGGCAAGCAGCGGCTTGGCATCGTGCCACGACAGCGGCAGCGCCATGATTTTCGGAATCGATACGGCTTCATTGGGGGAAATGCGTTTTGCGCCCGGTACAGAAGCCCATCCCGGCGTCAGCGGGTCGCCGGGCACCATGAAGTCATACGTGATCGCCCCGCGCTGGATATGATACTCGGGGCCCCACGGTCCATTGGGATCGACCTTGCCTTTTTTGTATCCGTCTTCGGCGGGATCGCTATAGATGAGGATCGCAGCGGCGCCTTCGCGCTGCGCGGTGAGGGCTTTGAATCCGCGATAGCTGTAAGGATTGGAATAGCGCACCAGCACAACTTTGCCCTTAACATCAATGCCCTGTTTGCGCAAATACTCATAATCTTCTGGATTACCGCTGTGGGCATAAACAAGCGGTGAGGTTACTTCGCCTGAGGCCGACATGCCGCTCCACGCCGAGCTGATACTTTTGTTTTTCGAGTCGAGGTCGCCGGGAATGGGCATCTCGCGCAAAGTCGCGCGATAGCGCACCGGCGCGACCATTTCGAGCGAAGTTGATATTGGATTGCTGCCGTAAACATCGTAGCGGCGGATGACGACGTCTTCCAATCCTTCATTGCGCCACTGATCGGCGATGTAGCGCGCCAGTTCATTATTGCGTGCGGACCCGGCGACGTGCGGTTCGGCAGTGAAGATGCGATGCTGGCGGCGCTCTTCGTCGGGTGAGGGAATGGCCTTGAATTTGTTTTCGACTTCGATTTCGTGGGCTACGGATGATCCAGCGAAGCCAAGGATGGAAGTGTGGGACGAGGTCTGAGTTTGGGCGAAAGCTGGCGGCATTAGCGATGCAAGGCACACGGTCGAGAGGAATACGACATGGAAAAGTCTCATCAATACCATCTCCTCCGGTTAGGCAGAGAACAAACGAGGTGCGAGCAAGGCACCTCAGCGGCTAAAGCCGCATGTATCGGCTGCCATGATCAAGCGCTAAAAGCGCTGCGCTACCCTAAATCGCATAGCCCGTTGGCGCAGAGGCGCACGTCGACGAGTCGGGCGGGAGATTATTTCACCTTATAAATCTCCGTCAGTAAGTCCGGCTTCGACTCGTCGCGCACAAGGTGAGGATAGCGTTCGCCCCCGTGGTAATCCATTTTGTAAGTTTGGTAGTAGTCGGTGTTCTCGACCAGAAGCTCAAGTGGAGCCGCGCTGGCTCTTCCGGCTTTGAGAGCGTCGCGCAAAACATCGGGCGAGAATTTGCGCCCATTGACACCGATCAGCTTCATGCCTGGCCCAATTCCGGCGAGCGCCGCGGGCATCCCTTCGATGGTGTCCGTGATGATGCCGTCATCGCGCAGGTCAAGGCCGATGGAGTCAGCCACACCGCCGACGATATGATAGCTGCTCTCGGCGCCGCGCAGCATTTCTGAGGGCGAATCGTCGTATACCAGCTTCCATCCGCTACCTTCGATTCCCCCTAGAGGCGCGTGAGGGCCGTGGGTGTCGAGGCGTTCGAGCCAGAAGTCCCGCCAGTCGTAAGGCACAACTCGATTCAGAGCGTTGATGACATCGTCGAAGGTATAGGTTTTCACTATCGGTCCCGTGCTGGGCGGGCCATGGAAAAGGTGGCAGAAGTCATCGAGGCTTTTCGTGCCTTTGCTCTGCTGGCGGATGATTACGTCGGCCCATAACCAATCTAGGGTTCCTTCATCGTAGAAATCGACGCCGCGGCGCCAGGAATGCCACGCCTGCGGAGCGAAATAAAGTTGCGGAGCGGCGTCAGCCGTGTCTTGCAGATTGCGCCATGTGCGCCCGGGAGTATGGTCGAGCGCGGCGGCGGTTGCGGCAAGATCGTCGCGCGCTTGCTCATCGCTGAGCAGACCACTGCGAGCCGTCAGGACGGTGCCCAGGTAATTCGTCAGTCCTTCGTACACCCACAATAAATCGTCCTGCATGGGCTGCTGGTAGTCAGGAGTCGCCAGATCAGCGGGACGGCGGTATTTTCCGTTCCACGAATGCACATACTCATGGGGCAGCAAACTCGCTTCCATCTTGCGGGCGGTTTCGTCGACTAGGCCGCGCTCGTCGGTGCGACTGTCGTTCGACTCGTGATGTTCAAGGCCGAAGTGCGCGACGTGATCACTCAGACTCAGCAGGAAATGGTAATCGCGATAGTGATGTGCGCCGAAAAGTTTATTGGCCTGCTCGACGAGATTCTTGTAGTGATCCCAGACCGATTGTGGAGCGTCGAGCGCGGCAGCGCTGTCGGCGGCGATATCCATCTCGGTGAGCGGATCATCGGCCAACTTCACTACTTTGAGAAATTCGCCGCTGATTACCGGAGAATCGACCAGCGTGGTCAGCGATGCCGGCTGAAAACTAATCTGGTCTTCGCCGGCTTTGGCAATGGGCAGAGCGGTGCCTAATTTCCAATTGGCGGGAAGCTTCAGCGTGGCGACGTAAGTGAGTTCATCTGATGTCCAGCCCTTGGGATAAAGCAAGACTTGGTTCCAGCTGATGACGGTCATTTTGTCCGTGGCCGAAGAACCGGCGGAGAACCCGCTTTCAAAGGTTGCAGGAGAAAGAAAATCGAGTTCCGCGTTTACTTCGGTTTCGCTCGCGGGAACCTCAACGTGAATCGTGAATCCATCCAGAAGATCGCGACGCCATTTCAGAGTCTTCCCACCGGCAAAAAACCTCAGGTCCGCAAGATCGACAACCGGCCCGTCCGGCGCGTGCTCGCCGGGAATCCACTTTGGGTAGTACAGCGTAAGCTCGGCCCCGCTGACGGGGATTTGAAGTTTGGCGCGAAAGATTTTACGCGGAGCCGACGAGGCGTCCACGAAAAGGGTGATGGTTGGCGGTGTGGCTGACCAGCTAGATAAAGAAAAAAGAAAAAAACAGATCACTCCCAAGATTCTTGAGAGTTTCATTCCTGTGGCCCCCTGGGTTCGTGAAACGATTTAGCTGAGAATTTCTAGATTCTAGCAGCCGCGGCAAATGGAGTGAAACAGGGAGCACCTGCGCTGCTATCATCTCCAGCATGTCACGGCGCGGAAAGTTCATCACCTTCGAAGGACTAGATGGCACGGGGAAGAGCACTCAGATACGCAAGCTCGCAGGGGCGCTGCGCTCGGCTGGGCATGAGGTGATCGAAACCCGCGAACCCGGAGGAACCGAAGCCGGCGAAAAGATTCGCCGTCTCCTGCTCGATTCGGCAACTGAGGGGTTGTCTTCGCTTGCGGAAATGGCTCTGATGTTTGCCGCACGCGCGCAGCATATCGCGGAAGTGATCGAGCCTGCGCTGGCGATTGGGCAGATTGTACTTTGTGACCGCTTTACCGATTCCACCGAAGCATACCAAGGCAATGGTCGTAGGTTGGGCAGCGACGTGGTGTTGAAATTGCATCGTCTTCTGTGTGGAGATATCCAGCCAGATTTGACCATCCTGCTCGATTCCGAACCTGGTCTCAGCCTTGGTCGGGCACGCGCGAGAAATCGGCGGACATCCAATGCCAGCCAAAGCTCGAACAGATTCGCTGGCGGCCACCGTGGCGATGAAAACCGCTTTGAGCAGGAAACTCGGGTTTTCTTTAACCGCGTGCGGCAAGGTTATCGCGCAATCGCGGCGAGAGAGCCAGAGCGCGTCGCAGTCGTGGATGCAACCGGCACGCCCGGGCAGACGCATCGCCAGATTATGGAGATTGTGGAGCGAAGGCTGAAGTTAGGGCCGCGAGCCGCATGATCCTCCAAGACGGTGGATATAGATAACGAACGAATTGTTCTTGAATGTCCCGCGATTGCTTTCTGTGTGCCTCTATGTCTCTGTGGTAGATTTTGATCTGAGTCTGCAATTATTTGTCCCGATGAGCTTCTCCGATTTTCACGGTAACTCCGAAATCGTTCATCGCTTGCGCGACATGCTGGCGCGCAAGCGCTTTCCTCATGCGGTGATCCTTTCAGGGGCGCGCGGCGCAGGCAAATACACCTTGGCGCTGATGTTGGCGCAGGCTTTGAATTGCCTGACTCCGACTGAAAGCGACGGTTTGCCGGATTTCTGCGGGCGCTGTTCGAACTGCCGCCGAATTGCCCAGTCTGCCGACCTCGATGCGCGCTGCGCCGAAGCAGTGGAAGCCCGCGAAGCTCTGCGCGAGACCGACAAGAAAGAGACGCGTCTGTTCGTGCAAACTCATCCCGATGTGCTGATTATTCCTCCCGACCCGCCGCAGATGATGATCAAGGTCGACCAGGTGCGGCGGGTGATTGAAAGCATCTATTACCGGCCCTCGGAAGCGCGCGAGCGGGTTTACATTTTCACCGATTCGGCATTCATGAGAGAAGCTGCTAATTCGCTGCTCAAGGTTTTGGAAGAGCCTCCCGAATTTGCCACGATTTTTCTGCTTTCCGAAAATCCCGGCGAACTGCTGCCGACGATTCGGTCTCGTTGCATGAGTCTTTCACTCGGCGCTGTGCCGGTAGACGAGTTGGATCGCTACCTGGCCAAACAGCGCCCCGAGTGGAAGGCGGCGCAACGCTCGCTGGTGGCCAGATTGTGCGAGGGTGCAGCGGGGCGGGCACGCAACTTCGACCTAGCAGCCTACGTGGCGGCGCGGACTGACGCGCTTGCGCTGCTGCACTCGGCCCTGCTCGGACGCGAGCATAGCGAACTGTTCAAAGTGACCGAATCCTATCGTTCCGGCGCGGAAGGCCGCGAAAAAACCGAACAGCTTCTGCGCACTCTCTATTCGTTGCTGCGGGATCTCATGTTTGTGAAATCGGGGGCGACCGAGATGATCTGCAATACCGACATCCAAAGCCAACTCGCGAAAGTGGCCGAAAAGGCCGATTTCGAATGGATCGTTGCCGCCTCTAACCGGCTTGGCGAAGTGGAGCGCGGCATGAGGCGGAATCTGCTGCGATCATTGTCGCTGGATGATTTCAGCCTCGGACTGGAGAAAGTAAGTTAGGAGTTATATAAGCGTCTAAGAATCTGTATCCCAGCAGCAGTTACCGGAGTTGCAGCAATCAGAAGCATCGTATTTTGATGCATTTACCCCGAATTACTTCGGTGGTTCTACTCCCTCCGGATACGTTGTTGGAGCCCCGGCACACCGCCTATAATCAAACTACTCTGGTTTCACGATTCTCCGTCAGGTTCCGGGTAGTAAGAATCGAGGGTGAGGTCTATCTTCGCCCGTTTGGATCCCGGCAATGCGAAAGCGCCTGCAATTCGCCCTGATGGCCAGCACGATAGCCACGACCTCTTTCTTCTCGATGCCCCAGTTGCGCGCGGATCAAAACAGAGGCGGCGTCTCGGGAAAAATCACAGCCACTAACGATCACGGCCGTACGATCTACGTGAATGATTCGGTGGAAAAATCTGTACCGCGACGCACCGAAGCCGCCGAAACGCCTCCCCGTTCCCTGATGTACTGGAGTTCGAAAGACAATCGCTGGAAGCCCGTGCCACCACCCAACGCGGCCGTGATGCGAGCGGCGCGATCGGCGGCGGAGGAAGTTAATCGATATCTGGGGCGGGAATCGAACAAGTCGGCGAACTCCAAAATCATCGCGGCCAATTCGCGTGGCGTGATTGCGACTGCCGCTGATATCGACGCCGCCATCGAGCAAGCCGCCGCACGGCACAATGTCGATCCCAACCTGGTGCGCGCGGTGGTGAAAGTGGAATCGAATTTCAACCCCAATGCCGTCTCGCGCAAGGGAGCCATGGGTTTGATGCAATTGATGCCGGCGACGGCGCGGCAGTTGAACGTGAAGAATCCCTTTGACCCGGAGCAGAACGTCGATGCCGGTGTGCGTCACCTGAAACAACTTCTCGAAAGCTATGGCGGCGACATCAAGTTGACCCTGGCCGCCTATAACGCGGGCGCGGGCGCGGTGGCACGCAGTTCCGGCGTTCCGCACTACGCCGAAACTCAAAACTACGTTCGGCGCATAACTAAGTTGTACTACGGCGGTTTCGATTTCAATTCCGGGGCTTCGCGCGATCCGGTTACGGTTCAGCGCGATGCGCGTGGCGTGCTTTACATCAGCAACACAGATTAGTTTTGCGGAATTTTTAATTCTCTCTGGCACCCAGGTTGTTCAAAACAAAGAAACAAAAAAGCGAGCTGGTGATTGTGAAGAGTTCATCGCAGCGGCGTGGTCTGTGGAGTGCGCTATTACTCACGACGGTGTGCCTCGTCGTTTGTGCTCCCTTTGCGCAGGCGCGGGCGCACCATTCCGACGGATGGGCTCGAGAGCGCTTTGCCGCTGCTGAGCGCATGCGGGAAGCCTTGAACGGCCGACCTCCCGCCGAGCGTACGCGCCACGACTACCAGCGGGTTTTGAATGCATATCGCTATGTCTATCTGGCTGCGCCTACCTCCAGCAAAGCGGATCCCAGCGTGGTTGCCGTGGCTGAAACGCTGGTGGAAATGGGCCGCCACTTTAACGACGATAAAATTCTGCACGCCTCCGTCGATCAATACAAATTTCTGCGCCGCGAATATCCCGGTAGCAAGTTCCGTTTCGCCGCTCTATTCACTATCGCTGAGATCTACAAAGACGATCTCAACGATCTAGAGGCGGCGCGATCTGCGTTTCAGGAATTTCTGAAGCGCTATCCGCATAACCGCCTTGCCGACGACGCTCGCGACGCCATCGCTGAAATAGACAAAGAAGCGCAGTCGGAGAAGATTGCATCAGCCGCCGGGCAATCCAAGCAGGGAAATCTCAAGAACGATGGTGGCATTGAATCGAGGCGTTCCGTTGATAAGGCTGAAAATAAGCAAGCTCCCTCGACGAAAAGTGAGCCTTTACAGGCCCGCCCCATTCACCTGCCACGCGTGACTGCCATCCGGCACTGGTCGACTCCCGACTATACGCGCGTGGCTATTGACGTGGAAAGCGAGGTGAAAGTTTCTTCGCAGCGTATCGATAATCCGGCGCGCATCTTCTTCGATCTTCACAACGCCCGGCTCGCTTCCACTCTGGTCGGAAAAAGCTTCGATGTTGACGATGGCTTTCTGAAAAAGGTTCGTCTTGCGCAATTCGCGCCCAGCCGTACGCGGGTGGTTCTCGAAATCGACG
>JASIKQ010000618.1 GCA_030049565.1 Candidatus Sulfotelmatobacter sp. | reverse complement strand
GCAAAAATAAGCTGCATCACCCAGTCGTGCAGATAGAGCGCGAGAATACTCCCCGAGAGCGCACCTACGGTAGTGAATATCTCGAGAAACATTCCCAGCCGCAGATTAGTAATGCGCTGGTCGACATAAGACGATCCGCCCGCATTCGATGTCGCGATCACCGATACCACGCTTGCAGCCACGGCTATTTTCATCGGGAGATGAAACACCAGCACCATGGCCGGAACCAGAAAAATTCCGCCGCCCACTCCCAGCAGCGCGCCTAGCAATCCAGCGGCACACGCTGCGGCAAACAACAACAGCACAAAGCTGTAGGAATATTGCATGCGTCGAATTGGATGACAATTACCGCTGCGGCGACCGTTTTCCCGGCAACAATTCAGCATCCATGATGGCAAATGGGCCAGGTCCCGTCAAAACGGGGCATTGTCCCGGCGTGCATGAATCCCGCGTCCATATGGACGTCCGCGGCCTGCCGTAAATTCCGGCGCGGCGCGAATTTGGAAATGAACTCCTGTAATCTGCTCCGCCACACCAGCCAAGATTAACATTTCTTCATGCGAGTATCCCTCCCCCTACTTCGCATTCCGCCCGCCCGAGCCCCGGTTCTGCGTTACGGCGTCGCCATTCTCAGCACCATGCTGGCCCTGATCCCGGTGCTGCTGCTGCCGAACATTACAGAAAGCCGCCTGGCAATTTTTGCCGTCGCCGTGATGGTCAGCGCCTGGTACGGCGGCTGGAAGCCAGGGCTGGTGGCCACCTCGTTCGCGCTCACCGTGAGCGCATATTTTTCCTTTTCCGGCGAACACACCCCGGCACAATTCCGTTCCACCATGATGCGGCTGGCTCTGTTTGTAGCTCTGGCCATGTTGATCTGCTGGTTCAATGCCGCCCTGCGCAGCGCGCAGGAGGGATTGCGGCGCTCGGAAAGAAACTTCCGTTCTCTGGTGACTAACGCTCCCTACGGAATCTGCCGCTGCAACTCTGCTGGACAAATCTTAGATGCCAACCCAGCATTGCTGAAGATGCTCGGTTATGCCTCCGCCGGTGAACTCGTGGGCAAGCATCTCGGCGAACTTTACTCCGACGGCCAGCAGTGGTTCGAACTTGCCGATCGCCTGCGCGCCGCTACCCCATTTAATGGACTTATCCTCGCCTGGATGCGGAAGGACGGAAGCGAAACTGCCCTCCGCGTTTCCGGCCGTTCGGTCTCCAATAGCGGAAAAGAAAAAACCTTCGAACTGTTCGCCGAGGACGTAACCGAGCGCCGCGCGCTTGAAGAGCAGCTCCGTCAATCGCAAAAAATGGAAGCGGTTGGAAGGCTCGCGGGTGGCATCGCCCACGACTTCAATAATTTGCTGATGGTCATCTCCGGCTATTCGGAATTTCTTCTCGATCGCCTCGGCTCGGAACCCGCTCTGCGCACGCCCGCGCAAGAGATTGCCAGCGCCGCCGGCCGGGCAACTTCCCTTACCCGTCAACTTCTCGCCTTCAGCCGCAAGCAGATGCTGGCTCCGAAAATTCTCGACCTCAATGCCGTAGTAACTGAAAACCTGAAGATGCTCAACCGCGTCATCGGCGAGGATATTGAGTTGGTGATGTCTCCAGCCGCGGATCTGGGCACGGTGCGAGCCGATGCCGGCCAGATCGAACAAGTCATCATGAATCTCGCCGTCAACGCCCGCGACGCCATGCCCTCGGGAGGAAAGCTGACCATCGAAACCGGCAACGCTTCGCTCGACGAAGAATACGCGCGTTTTCATGCCCCGCTCCGGCCGGGAAACTATGTGATGCTGGCCATCAGCGACACCGGCGCTGGCATGGATTCCGAAACCCAATCCCACATCTTCGAACCTTTTTTCACCACCAAAGGGCCGAAGGGCACGGGCCTGGGATTATCCACCGTCTACGGCATCATCAAACAGAGCGGTGGATACATATGGGTTCGCAGCGAAACCGGCAAAGGCACAACCTTCAAAATCTATTTCCCGCGAGTTGCGGAAACTCTGCCGCGCCCGGCACAGGTGGCCGTCCCGGCCGAATCAGTTCCCGTCGAACCCGGAACGGAAACCATTCTCCTCGTCGAAGATGAGACTAACCTCCGCTATCTGGCGCGGCAATTTCTGGAGAAGCAAGGCTATCGTGTAATCGAGGCAGCCGATGGCGCCGTCGCCATGCAAATCGCCGTCGCTCACGAAGGTGTAATTCATCTGTTGCTGACCGACGTGATCATGCCCGGCATGAATGGCCGCGAACTGGCGCAGCGGGTTGCGGAAATTCGTCCTAATGTGAAGATTCTCTATATGTCCGGTTACACAGAAAATGTGATCGGCCGCAACGGCACGCTGGATGCCGGCATTCGCCTTCTTGCCAAGCCCTTCACCCTGCGCGAACTGAACCTGAAGGTTCGCGAAGTTCTCGATTCGACTTTAGTGCCAGAGTTGGAGCACGCCGCAAGCACCGTCGCCGCAAAACCGGTGCAGCCATTACCGGCGTCGCGCGCGCAGCGTTTCCACCTTCACTTGCCTCTGAAATATCGCCGTCTGGATGAGCAGAAATGGCACTCCGGAGAAACCAGAAACATCAGCCGATCGGGATTGTTGTTCAAAGCGGAAGATTATCTTCAACCCAAGGTGGTGCTGGAAATCAATCTCGTGCTGCCCGCCGAAATCGCCGGCCTATCGCCTACAGAAGTGGTATGCCGCGGCGAGGTCGTGCGCACGGTCAAGCAGAATGGGGACAAAATGCCTGCCCTGGCGGCAAAGATTCTGCAATACCATTTCCAGCACGGCACGCCGCTGCCGAGCGCCTAGCCTCTGAGCATTAAACCCGTCAAGCGCTCTGCGCCTCAGTGGTTGCAGCCTGTGGCGCCGCCTGCTTCCGCAACTTCTGAACTTCCCGCGCGATAGCAAACCTCAACTCTTCAATTCCTTTTCCTGTCACCGCCGAAATCTCGTGGAGCTTCAGCTTGTGCTTCTTGCAACAACGCTTCAGCGCCGCGAGCTTCTCCTTATTCGCCACGTCGATTTTCGATGCAACCATGATCATCGGCTTATCCTCGAGATGAGCGCCAAAACTGGCCAACTCAGCCAGTATCACTTCCACATCTTTCGCTACGTCCGGCCGTCCGCTGCCGTCTGAAACGTCGACCAGATGCACCAGCAGCCGCGTGCGCTCAATGTGCCGCAGGAACTGCGTTCCCAACCCCGACCCCGTGTGCGCACCCTCTATCAATCCGGGAATATCAGCGACCACAAAGCTGATTTCGTCTTTCTCGTCTCCCACCGCAACCACGCCAAGATTCGGCTGCAACGTTGTGAAAGGATAATCCGCAATTTTCGGCCGCGCCGCAGAGATGCGCGAAATCAAGGTCGATTTGCCCACATTCGGATAACCCACCAGGCCCACATCAGCCAGCAACTTCAGTTCGAGCCGATAGGTGTGCTCCTCACCCGGACGGCCCGGCTCGCACTCGCGCGGCGCCTGATGCACCGAAGTCGCAAATTGCGCATTACCGCGCCCACCACGTCCGCCGCGCGCAATCACCACACGCTGGTCGGCCGCGGAGAAATCAAATACCTTCTCGCCGCTTTCGTCGTCGTACACAATCGTTCCAACCGGGACCTTGAGCACGACATCGCCCCCATCGCGGCCGGTTTTGTTCGAGCCTTCGCCGTGCCGTCCGCGCTCAGCTTTGTATTCAGGATTGAAACGAAAGTGAACCAGCGTGTTATGCCGCTCGCTGGATTCCATAATCACATCGCCGCCCTTACCGCCGTCGCCGCCCGAAGGCCCGCCTCGCGGAACAAACTTTTCCCGCCGGAAGGCCATGCAGCCATTGCCTCCGTCGCCGGCTTTCACCCGAATTGTGGCTTCATCGATGAACATGGAATTTAACGTTTGTCATCCCGAGTGAAACAGAGCCTGCCCTGAGCTACGCCGAAGAGCATCTTGGTTCTCTCCGGCAGCGTCGCTGCCGCCAGGCAACACCAAGGTCCCTCGCTGCGCTCGGGATGAAAGTTCGTAATGAAAAAAGCCTCATCCCGAAGACGAGGCTGCGTGGCGCGGGCACCTTGCCCGGGCTCTTTAAGGAAATTCGCCGCTATTGCACTTCCACCGGCTCAACCATTACGAACCTGCCCATGGAACCTTTGTTCATGAACTTGATTCGTCCGGTGATTTTGGCAAAAAGCGTATCGTCTTTGCCGCGGCCGACATTCAGCCCCGGTTTCACGCGCGTTCCGCGCTGTCGCACGATGATCGTGCCGCCGGGCACGACTTGCCCGCCAAATGCCTTGAATCCCAGCCGCTGCGAGTTCGAGTCGCGGCCATTTCGTGGAGTGCCTTGTCCTTTTTTGTGTGCCATATATCAGTTCTCGCTTGTCAGTGCTCGGTTAAAAAACGCTCGGCGACGAATACCATCCCCGTTCACTCTTCAGCCCGCCTATTTCGCGGATTTCTTCGCTGCCTTCTTCGGAGCAGATTTCTTCTTTGCCGCAGCCTTCTTTGGCTTGTGTTCAACCTCATGTTCTTCCGCTTGCGCAACCGGCTTCGCCTTCTTCGGTTTCGCTGGTTTGGCTTCCTTTTTCTCCAGCTGCGGAGCCTTGAAGCTCTGCCCGTCGAAAGCAATTTCGGTAATCCGCACCGCAGTAAACGGCTGCCGGTGCCCGCGCAGCTTCTTGTACTGTTTTTTGCGCTTGTAATGGAATACGATGACCTTCGCGCCCCGGCCTTCCTCGACTACTTGGCCGGTGACGTGCGCCTCCGATTGCGGCTTGCCGATCTCGCCTTCGTTGCCCGATACAGCTAATACGTCGCCAAACTCGACCTGGCCATCTGTTCCCGTGGCCAGCTTCTCCACTCGAATCACATCGCCGGGCGCCACCCGGTATTGTTTTCCACCGGCGCGGATAACCGCGTACATGCTTCTGCCTCCGTTAAATTATCGTCAAGCCAACAGCCATGCACACGGCCGCAACCACGGGGCCTGCTGCACGCTCTATGCTTGCTGTGTTTCCACCGCGGCACTTGAACAGCCACGGCAGGCGCCCCCAGAACGGGTCGGCGAGTACAGGCAAACTTTACCATTCTAGCGTGCCTGTGGAAGTCGGTCAATGTGTTCTGCCCGAAGCGTCATCGCGGGAGCGGCGCAAAATTAAAACGCCCCCACCGATTAACGGTGGCGGCGTCGTTTTTTTTGGCTTTTTACTGGCCCATCGAACCGGCGTCCTTGGCTGGCACATCGTTGGAGTTCATATCAAACGTCAGCATGAACCCGTTGGTGCCTTTGAACTCAAATTTCTGGTCCCCTACGCGATAGGTTTCGATTTCATTGGGCATCATCACGAAGCCGTCGTTGCGCGGCGTGCCCCAGTAGCGTACATTCTTCAGCACCGCAGGTTCATCGCTCATTCCTTGAAAGCGCTTCAGCTTGATCTCAGCAGTAGTGCCCCCGTTCAGAGTGGCGTGCGCTGTGTCTTTGTCGAACGTCCAAGTATCGATGTTGCCCTCGGCGGTCTGAAAAGACTTCCACTTTACCGGGAACACGTAGCCAAGAATCTCGCCAAGCGCTTTGCGCTGATCATTGGTAGTGTCCTTGTCGAACGTCACCAGAGCCCAATTCATCTGGCCCTGCGAGAAGTCGCCGCCCAGATCACCCGTGATCCAAAACTTGGCGTTATCCAGGCTGACGTCGCCGTAATGGCCGTGGTTGACTTTGTACGCGTTGTTGAATTTGCAATAATGCTCCGCCTGGCCGTGCTCGTGGTGCGCGGCAGGGTGAGCATTGAAATAGCAAATGCAAAAGTGAGGACAGCTACAGGCTTCAATCGCGGTCGCGTTGATCGCCCACCGGTCGGCGGGCGAATGCCCTGTGATTACCCCAGTCAATGCAAGCATCCCGAGCAATGCTAATCGCTGCATAGCTTACCTCCTGGGGGACGAATTATACGCCGATACTTTGCGTTTTCAAGCCTTAGGTTTTTTGAAAATCGCGAACAGCAAATGAATGATCGTTCGTGAACATGTCTCCGAGCCTTTTTCGAAAGGAACCATTTTCCGCACGAATCGGACGCAGGACGATTACCTCTGTAATCCTGGTAACTCGAGTTCTCTTGCAGAAACATCTCCGCTGCGACAGGGTTTAATGAGGGCAAGAGAACGTAACGTGGGGGGATTATCATGCACGACCGCATCATGCACGACCGCATCACCGTTTTGATTTCTTTCTTGCTGCTTGCCAGCGTCACTTGGGGCCAGCAGCCAGCCGGCTCGTCGCCCAGTAGCCAGCAAAGCATGCCCGGCATGGATATGTCGGGCCACGACATGTCAAATATGCAGATGAAAGACATGCCCACCACGGCAGATAAAGACTCCGATAAAGACAGCGACGCCAGCATGCACGCCATGCATTCCATGGAAGGTCACATGGATATGGGTCCGCACATGAAAATGACTGCGCGGCGTCCCGCGCAACCCGGCGACGCAGCCCGTGCCCAGGCAATCGTCGAAGCCGCGCGCAAAGTTTCACAAAAATATCTTGACTATCACACCGCGCTGAACGACGGCTTCAAGATTTTCCATCCCGAACTTCCACAAAAAATGTATCACTTCACTAACTACGGCTACGCGATGGAAGCTGCATTTCGCTTCAACCCCGACCATCCCACTTCCCTGCTTTATGAAAAGCATGGCGACGATTACAAACTGATCGGCGTGATGTATACAGCGCCCAAGCGCCTCACCGAAGATCAGCTCGACGAGCGCATCCCGCTGAGCATCGCGCAATGGCATGAGCACGTAAATTTCTGCTCCGCACCTCCAGATAAACGCGGGGAGGGGTTTTCAGCGCATCCGCAGTTTGGCCTGCGAGGATCAATCACCACCCAGGAAGCCTGCGACGCCGCCGGCGGAACTTTTCATCCTGTAATTTTCAACTGGATGGTGCACGTCTATCCTTTCGAAAAAGATCAGGCCAGCATCTGGTCGGTCGAGCGCCAACACGGAGACGCCGACTAGAGCCGCTGACAGGTCTGCTTCCAAACAAAACAATCGCAAATTGTAGCTGCTGAAATCTCTTCAATAAATTTACAAGAATGAAGTGTCCCGCTCGCGACTAAAAGCTCACCCGCGCGTCCAATAGTTATGACGTGAGTTGACGTCACGGAACTTCTTCCCCAGATTCTGCGTAACCTGTTGGGGAAGGCGGACCAGGCGTGAAATTCTCGGTCCGTCGTGGTTGAGATTTTGCGGGGTCGGGGATTTCCTCACTCTCGGTTTGGCGGCCCAGATGAGCAAACCCCCGTGTACAGCCGACCGCCTTGCGGCGTGTCTGCTGAACCCCGACCGCTGTCATTGTATGCGATTCGCGGCGAAACACAACCGTTTTCTCGCGCCAGTCGTGAACCGGGGCCGCCCCAGCCGCTCTCCGACGAGATTCGGGGAAAAAGGAGCAATCATGAAGTTCGCGACAGTGTCGAAGAGTCTGGTGTTAGGCGCGGCGTTGTTGTTCGCCTCGGGTGCATTCGCTGCGACCAAAGGCAGCCTGCAACTGAACAATCCAGTCACCGTGAATGGAACTACGTTGAAGCCGGGAGAATACAAGCTCCAGTGGGAGGGCGCCGGGCCCGACGTCGAACTGAGCATCATGCAAGGTAAGAATGTGCTCACAAAGGTTCCCGCGCACGTGGTCGAACTGCAAACTCCGGCGGCGAATGATGCTGCGGTTACTCAGAAAAATGCCAGCGGACCCAACTCTCTGGCCGGCGTTCGCTTCCAGGGAAAGAAATTGGCCCTTGATATAACCGGATCCGGCGGCGGCATGCAGGCTGGCGGTTCCGGCCAATAATAGCGTGGGGGGAGAGGGCGCGCAGGGAGCACCAACCGGTGCTCCCTTTTTTTGTGATGCCCTGAAAGAACGTAATCAACCCTCATATGTTCTCTCGTCCCACATTCTTAGCAGCCTGCAGCTTTGCGCTCAAGGCGATGCGAGTGTCGCGGCCATCTCAGTGCTTTTCGGCGGCGAAGCCCTTGCGCCGTTGTTCGCTGTAGCGGCGCAGAGCATCGAGGATGATGGGATACGCCTCTGCGGCAGGACGTATCTCGTCCACCTCGACGGCCTTGCCTTCGAGCTGTTTGTAATCCTGAAAAAAGCGGCGGAGCATGAGCAAGCGATGCGAAGGTATCTCGGAAGCCTCGTGATACGAGTTGAATTCGGGATCTTCGGTGGCGACAGAGATGATTTTGTGGTCTTTCTTGCCGGAGTCGATCAT
>JASIKQ010000617.1 GCA_030049565.1 Candidatus Sulfotelmatobacter sp. | reverse complement strand
TATGGCTATTTCATCACGGCGAAGAGCGTGGTGAAAAACGATCGCGGCGAGATTGTCCAGGTGCATTGCACGTACGATCCGGCCACGCGAGGCGGGAATGCACCGGATGGGCGGAAAGTGAAGTCGACAATTCATTGGGTGTCGGCGGCGCATGCGGTTGATGCCGAGGTGCGAATTTACGAAAATCTGTTCAGCAAAGAAAACCCGAATGAAGTGGCGGATGGGCAGGATTTTACGGCGAATTTGAATCCGAATTCGCTGGAAGTGGTTACGCACGCGAAGTTGGAGCTGTCGCTGGCGAATGCGGCTGTGGGCGGGCGCTATCAGTTTGAGCGGCTGGGATATTTTTGCGTCGATCAGTATTCGAAGCCGGGGAGGCTGGTGTTCAATCGCACAGCGGCGTTGAAGGATACCTGGGCTAAGGTGGAGAAGAAGCAGGGCGGGAGGACTTGAAGAAGAAATTTAAAAATCTGCGTTGGTGGTCGTTTTTCTACTATGAGTGCGTTATATCGGCACGGTCCCAAACGTGATGGCGATGCCTGCTGAGAGTATTTCCGTTCGCCCCCACGGAACTCATTCCTCACCTTTGCGCTCTTAGCTCGTCCAAGAATCGTGTAGAAAAACAAACCCGAGCACGAATTCAACTCGGGGTCATGCCTGTCAAGCTACGCCAATATCATCGGCGAGTGACATAGAAAGGTTAATTCCCATGCCGGCAATCTGCGCCAGAATTGCGTTTGTGGCTTTGTGCGCAACTCAGTCTTGGACGCAACAAGCCTCGGTCGATCCGGCTCAGGCTTCTCATTATTTTGCCGAGATGAAAGCGGCTTCCGAACGCGACGCCGGGCATCTTTGGGGGCATCGGCTGTATGGGCCGATGTTGTTCGTCGATCCGGATACACGCTTTGCCGTTGGCAACCAGCAGGATCGCGAGGGTAAGCTCACCGCGCGCGATGATGTATTTACCGGGACAGTGCCGCCGGAGTTGGGCGTGTCGAACACGGCGGCGAAGTGGGCGGGGATAACTTGGACGATGGTTGTGTGGCCGTTGCCGGAAAACCGCCGCGACCGGATTCAGCTTATGGCGCACGAGTGTTTTCACCGCATTCAGCCGGTGCTGGGCATTGAGCCGAAAAGCGATGTTCTCAACAGCCAGCTCGATACGCGCGATGGCAGGATTTGGCTGCAACTTGAGTTTCGGGCTCTGGAGCGAGCGCTCTGGTCGAGCGGCGTGGGGCGCAGTCAGGCGATTGCTGATGCGCTTTATTTTCGTGCTTACCGGCGATCGTTGTTTCCTGGTTCGGCGGAGCGCGAGAACGCGCTGGAGATCAACGAAGGTTTGGCTGAGTACACTGGCGTGACCATTGCGTCACGGTCGAACGGAGAGGGGCTGAGCACGGATGTGGTCGCTTTGCGACTGGCTCCGCAGAAACGGTCCTTCGTGCGCAGCTTCGCTTACGTGACAGGACCGGCTTATGGATTCCTGCTGGATGGCAGCGGTCAGGCCTGGCGAGCAAAGATTCGAGCGAATAGCGATCTCAGTCAAATGCTGGCTGCGGCGTATCACATTTCTATCCCGGCGGTGACGCAGGCCGAGGCTGCGCGTCGCGCCCAAGGATATGACGGGGACGAAGTCATTGCATTGGAGAACGATCGTGCCGAGCGGCAGGAGAAAGCGATTGCCGACGCCAAGGCGCGGCTGATCGATGGCCCGGTGTTGATTCTTCCGCTCAGCGCTAACGTGCGGTACACCTTTAATCCGAATGCTGTGATGGCGATCGATGAGAATATGACCGTTTATCCCAATACCCAAATTACCGATGAATGGGGAGTTTTGCGGGTGGAGAAGGGTGCACTAATTGTGCGCAAAAAGGGGCATCTTGTGCGTGCGCAGGTGCCGGCACCGAAGGACGCGGAATCGCGAGACGGCGATGGATGGAAGCTGGACCTTAATGCGGGATGGAGGCTGGAAAAAGGAGAGCGGGCGGGGGATTTGGTGGTCAAAGCGGGCGGAGAGTAATTCAGGTTCTCCTTCCCTGAGTGGGCTGGCATGATGCTTTGCTGAAGCTGACGGCTAATTATGTATGTGCGGGCTCTGGGCCGGATTGGCGTGGTATTCGGGCTTTTCCTTAATTACTTTCACTTCAAAACCTACGGGAAGATTTTTGGGCGGGTAGCAGGCAGCGTTGTCGCATGCTTGATAGCGCAGGACGCCGTGCATGACGTATTTTCCCGGAACAACGGATTTTAAGGGATGGACGGCGACGGCGATCGTGAAGTCTCCGCTGTAGACGCTAAGTTTTTCGTCGGGAGAGAAAGGAAAAGCGCGGTCTTCGCCCGGCGGGTACTCGATTTTGCCGAGGACAATGTCGGTGGGCAGGTCCATTTTGAGGGCGGTTGGAATCAGGAATTCGGATTTCGGCGTGTTCGAGTTGATGTGGTAGCCGGGGGGGATGCGGAAGTCCAGGTTGACGATTGTTTGTGCGGCGCGCTGGGCGGTGGTCAGCGGAACTGGCGCCATGGTTAGAGTGGGAGCTTTGCCGGGAACTTGGGCGAGCGCGGCTGTGGCGGCGACGAGTGCGAGCGGACAAATTGTTAACCACAGAGAACTCGGAAGCACACGGAGGAGTGACTTGGTCGCTTGATACATTCTCCCGAACATTGTAAAGCGGCTCACGGCGAATACTATTGTCAGCGTTGAGGCTGCATGGCCAGCGCGGCCTGTGAGGCTGATGCCTGGCTGGGCGCGGGCCGCGTATTCAACGCTTTCTTGATGGCTTCTTCGATATCAGCCTTGCCTTCGAGGCCGATGATTTTGTCAACGATCTTGCCGTCGCGGCCGATCAGGAAAGTTTCTGGCAAAGCTGGAACGCCTCCGTACTCATCGCCTACCGATTCTTTACCAATCAGAATGGGATAGTTCACCCCCATATCTTTCGCGAATTTGGCGATGTCTTCTTTGCTGGCATCATCCATGGCGACGCCGACGATTTGCAGTCCCTGAGAACCATATTGTTTTTGCAGGTCGACGAACCAGGGCATCTCGATTTTGCAGGGGCCGCACCAGGTCGCCCAGAAGTTGAGCAGCACGGCTTTGCCGCGGAAGTCGGAGAGCCGCATGGTGCTGCCATCGAGCGAGGTCAGCGTGAAATCGGGAGCAGCGCCGGATTTAGTGATGCGCGGCGTCGCGCCTGGTCGGCGGGCTTGATGGTAGCCGAAATAGAGGGCTAGTGCGACAACGAAAGCAACGACGATGAGGGCAAGCGGATTACGGTTCATGAAAATACTCCTATAACGCAAACCGGTTCAAAAATGACAGCCAGTTTGAAATCAACGTAAAGCGTCCGATTACGAGCAATATGCCGAGCCCGATCAGCAGCGCTCCTGAAGCGACTTCCAGGGCATGCATGTGCGAGCGGAAGCGGCTGTAAAACTTTAGAAAGCGCTCCATTAACAGCGACGTCAGCAGAAATGGCACAGCTAATCCGAGCGAGTAGACGGCCAGTAGCAGAATGCCTTTTACCAGAGTGTCTTGTTCACCGGCGATGGTGAGGATTGCCGTCAAGATTGGGCCAAGGCATGGAGTCCAGCCAAAGGCGAAGGCAAAACCGATGACGAATGCCCCAACCGGAGTGCTGCTGCCTTTGACGCTGTGCAAGCGGGCATCAGTATACAGCGCTTTGATTTTGAAAATTCCGGTCAGGTGCAGGCCGAAAAGAATAATGACGACGCCGGCGATTCGGGCGAGCGTGTGTTTGTACATGCCGAGGACCTGGCCGATCTCGGTCGCAGCCGCGCCGAGAACGATGAAGACGACGCTGAAGCCAAGGATGAAGCCAACGGAATTCACCATGACGCGGCGCATGAGCTGGGCTTGCGGAGACTTGAGCTCCTCGACTCCGGCGCCGGATATTAATGAGACATAGCCCGGAACCAGAGGCAGGACGCAAGGTGAAAGAAAGGAGATCAGCCCGGCGAAAAATGCGGCGATGGGAAGTGGGAGGGTCGACATGCGTATCTATGGTGCGTCCTTATTGTAACTGGCGCAATTATTCTCCGTGAGCAATCAGACGCTTTGAGACGCATTTAGTTTCAGTATGCAGGCTTATTGCGACGTTAGCGCGATTTTTGTAGTGTTTGCGGCGAGGGCACTGCACTGGGCTCGTTGAGGGGTGGGGGCGACCCGGACAACATTTTGTGTAAGAAGGCGATGGGCATGAAGGCGGTTAGCGTGACGCGGTCGCCATCCTGCTTGACTTTCAGACTGGCAAAGAGGGCCTTCACGTCAGCGTCGGTGCCGTGGGTTCCCACGTCGCTTTCTGCGGAGCGGGTCATCACCAGAAACGTGTTGACTTTGTCGGCGATGGTGCGGGCGTCGTCTTCGGATTGGGTGAAAGCTTCGGCGCGGAGGTGAACCGCTTCGGCTCGTAAGTGAAGCGGGCTGAGGGCGCTGGCGGAGAGCACAATGGTTGCCGGTTTGGCGAATATGACATTCCATCCCTCGGTTCCGGGAGCGGAGGGGTCGATGCGGGCCACCAGCCAAGCCAGGCTGGCCAACTGAACGTGCTTGTAATATTGGCGCAGGAGTGCGGGCCCGCCGAAGGGCGAAGCCAGACGCTGGGAGCGGTCGATAATCCCTCTTATCATTACGGGATCTTTGTGATTCGAGGCGGCCAAGGAATCGGCACTGAGCACGGCTACGCGCAGCAATCTGTTTTCGATTGGAATTGTGAAGATATCGACTGCGTGATAGTTTTCGACCGATAACGCAATCTGCCGGAAGTAAGAGGTCACGCGCTCGGCTTGGAATTTACCGACGAAAACTTCCGAGAAAGACATCTCTGGCGAGGAACCGCCGGTGCCACCGCCGGGCCAGCTAGCCGGATAGTGAACGGCGAAGGCGGCCTCGTCGAGGTCGCGCTCGAACTGGAATCCGGTTTGCTGGATGAAGCGCTCATAGTCGGGATCATGACTGACGGGTGGCAGTTCGTGTCCGGAATTCGCGCGGCGCGCGGCTTTGAGATCAAGGTAGAAAAAACCGTCGGCGCCGGGCAGTAGGCGAGCCGGTTCTGGAGGAGCATGTTTGCGAAGTTGAACAGCGAGGGTGATGGCCGCGGCGATTATGAGAACCGCGAGAATAATGGGGAACGTGCGCCTAAGTCGCATGGAATGAGTTCAGGGGTGAAATGATAACACTGTTGGGGTGGATACTCGCCGGTAAGGCTGCCGACGGAAAGACCCAAACTTTAGCCATGGACTACACGGGCACCCACAGGGTGAACCTTATTGCCGATGACGGCTGCCGAAGACGACGATCGGTAGAGTCAGGCTCTTTAGGCGCGGCATCAGAGGTTTTGTTGCATGCGAAGTTCGGGCTGTGGTAGCTTCTATATTTGTCCCGGACATCTGGAAGGGATAGGGGTATACTTGTGCCTGAGGGCACTTGTGCCCAACGCTGGCGTAGCTCAGTTGGTAGAGCATCTGATTTGTAATCAGAGGGTCGGGGGTTCAAATCCCTTCGCCAGCTCCAGGATCCCCGAGGAACGAGAAGAAAGATCGGGAAATGGATTGCCGGCAGGCGGCAGGAATTTTTAAGTAGCGGCGCAACGGGTTTTTCCAAACGCACTCCATTCGGAACTGTTCCGGCGTGCAGTGATCTTCGCGCGATATCCGTGAGCGCGATTCTTGGTTTCCCTGATTGGTTGAAAACGCTGGCTGAAAACTCTGATCCGCAAGCGCCGAGCAGAGGTGTGCTGCGCCGTTTTGGTTCGGCGTTTTCGCTTGCCCGAGCGACGTTGCCTGCGGATGAGAGCAACGGCTGTATTACCCGGTTGGTTTGCGCACAGGTGGGTGAGTGGTTAAAGCCGACAGACTGTAAATCTGTTCCTCCTAGCGAGGTACGGAGGTTCGAATCCTCCCCTGTGCACCAGTTTTAGTTTGGAAGTTGCGCGCGTCGGATTGACGCAGTGACGTTATGAGCCGGTTGGCGATGGCGATGGTGGGTTACGTGGTGCTGGCGGCTATGTCGTTGGCCACGCTGAGCGATACGCGGATTCGGGCGGCAACGCTGCTCATTTTGGCGCTGTGCGCGTTTAAGACTTGGGTGCGACGGAAGGATGTGATGCATCCGGACGGCGAGAGCCACACCGAACAAGGTTGTGAGCTGAAGGCCGAGGACTCAAGGCCAACGGCAGATTTTAGGCCGATGTAGCTTGAGCCGTTTAGCGGGCGTGAGCGAAGGGGAGCCCGCTGGCGAAATCCCGAGCGCTTTTGCGAGGGATCTGACGATAGTGAAAACTTTTAGCCGATGTAGCTCAGTTGGTAGAGCACTCCCTTGGTAAGGGAGAGGTCACCAGTTCAATCCTGGTCATCGGCTCCATGAGATTTGGAAGCTCAGTTTCGGAAAGCTTGAAGTTGCGCCTTGGGAAGGGCACGATTTCAGTCGTTCCCTAATCATTAGCAAGAGGCGGCTTTCGCCGCTGAGCTTCGGCACGGGGAGGGAACACGGGCTTGAGCGGGAGTAACTCAGTGGTAGAGTCACAGCCTTCCAAGCTGTTGGTCGCGGGTTCGATTCCCGTCTCCCGCTCCAAAATGTTGCAGGTGCAATGACTGTGGCATTTGAACAGGCTACGATCAGGATTGCGAAGCCGGAAGAGTTTGCCAAGCTGCAAAGCGCGGTGGAGCAGGCATTCCGATTGGAGAAAGTCGAGCGTTTCCTGAAGCAGTTGAACCGCAGAGGGATCCGAATTCGCGATTTTGACGGCGTACTTGCGTTGCAGGCGTTTGAGGCGGTTGCGGGATCGGCAGATGGTTCGGGGCCAAGCGCGCGGCAGTTGTATCAGGCGCTGCCGCTTTCGGATCAGGCGCAGATGCGCGAGTTTTACTTGTCGAAGGTGGAAAAGGTTGAATTAGGGCTGAGACATAAGTTTAAGAAGTTGTATCAGTATTACTGATCGCGTTTTGCAGGCGTGACAGAAGC
>JASIKQ010000616.1 GCA_030049565.1 Candidatus Sulfotelmatobacter sp. | reverse complement strand
CATAGCCGTGGCGGAGAGTTTCTTGAAGCGCTTCTGGCGGTCGGGGGTGGTTGCCGCGGTGGTCACTGTATGCTGCACCGCGCAATCGCTGCGGCAGGAAGCGGAAAAATCCGGCGTGCGCATTGGCGCGGCTGTGCGGCCCGCTCAACTGTCGGAACAAGCCTACGCCGCCACTCTGGCCCGCGAGTTCAACATGATCGAACCTGAGGATGCGATGAAGTGGTGGGTGTCGCGGCCGGATGAGGAGACATATGATTTTCGGCCAGGGGACGAATTGGTTCGCTTCGCTGAAGCTCACAAGATGAAAATTCGGGGACATTGCCTGGTGTGGGGCCGCAATAATCCGGAGTGGCTCGCGGATGGGCATTTCAGCTCCGAGCAATTGGCGCGTCTTCTTCACGAGCACATCGACCACGTGATGAAACACTATGCAGGCCAGGTTTTTGCCTGGGACGTGGTCAATGAGGCGCTTGATGAAAACGGAAACGTACGCGATTCGCTTTGGTACAACCAACCTGGCATCGGCATGTCGGGAAAGGCGACGGCATATATCGAGCAAGCGTTCCGCTGGGCGCACGAGGCTGATCCGCAGGCTTTGTTGTTCTACAACGAAGCTGAAGGCGAAGGCCTGAATCGCAAGTCGGATGCGATTTACGCCATGGTTCAGGACTTCAAGAGCAGGCAGGTTCCCATTGATGGGGTGGGATTGCAGATGCACATACCCGGCCTTGACGTTGAGGCCCAGAAACTGGCCAACGATATTTCCGCGAACATTGCTAGGCTTAGCGCCCTCGGATTGCAGGTTCATATCACCGAACTCGATGTCTCCGTGCCGATCGATTCCCGCGGCAGTTCTCGTGCGGATGATCTGGCGCGTCAGGCCGATATTTACCGCAGGATTATTCGCGCATGTTTGAACAATCCTGGTTGCACGGCGATCGAGACCTGGGGTTTCAGCGACAAATACTCGTGGATTGGATCGCATTCGCGCGGGGCGCGCGGCCAGGCGCTGCTTTTTAATCGAGAATATCGGCCCAAGCCGGCTTACCATGCGGTCTTGGAGGAGCTTTCCGCCGGACGGCCGGTGGTGCGTTGATCATTCCCACGCGGCATACTTTGCAGAGTTACGCGGGTGCGCACCGGATATCTATAATGATTTAGCTCCATTTTGCAGCATGGCAAATGTCGCTGCTGAACTGCTGAATCCGAGTGGTACAAACAGCTCCAACCCGGCCTACCAAAACCCCTAGCCGAAGGCAGGTCATTATTTTGCTCGGGGTTTCGATTTTTGTGTTGCTGGCCATTCTTGTGTCGCAAACGGCTTTCGACCTCACACAAATGCATGCTGCTAATAACCAGCAGATCGTGGTTTTTTACGCGCTCTCGCTGCTGATTTCTTTGCTGTTCGTTGCGCTGACCTTCGTTTTTGCGCGCAACCTGCTGAAGTTGGCGGCCGAACGGCGCTTGGGGGTCCTGGGTTCAAAATTCCGCACACGCATGGTAGTGGGGGCGCTGCTGTTGTCGTTCGTCCCGGTGATGGTGATGTACTGGTTCGCCTATGGGCTGATGAACCGCTCGATCGATAAGTGGTTTTCGACTCCCGTCGAACAGGTTCGCTCCGACACCCATGCCATGGCGTCGCTGCTGGCGGATTATGCGGGGCAAAACGCTCGCGCCGAAGCCATGGCAATTGCCTCCACTGCCGAAACCCAGCGCAGTTTCGCGGGACATGAATTCTCTCCGGTGGTGGGCGAATTTCAAAAGCATGAACCAACGTTGCAAGGCGGTTTCGCTGTGGCTGTGAAGGATGGCGATGCGGAAGCCAGTTTTAATGCTCCCGCCGGACGGCCGCTGTTGAAATCCAAACTGCCGCTTGCCGAAGCGGCCGCAGGAAAATCTGCACAGTTTACGTGGGAGCAGACGCAATACACGCTGGGCAGCGCGAAGGTGGGAAGCGAGGGCTTCATTCTGGTCGCGATTCCGCTTCCGCCACAGTTCTCGCAGACGGTCAAGGACTTAGAGACCAGCCAGCAGCGCTACATCGAATTGGCACATGAACGGCGGCAGGTGCGGCGCACGTACATGGGCCTGCTGTTGTTGCTGACCATGATGGTGTTGTTTGTCACCATGTGGCTGGCGTGGTTTTTATCGAAGCTGGTGACGCGTCCACTGGCGGCATTGGCGGAGGCAACGCAGGAAATATCGCGCGGGCGGCTTGATTATCGCGTGGAGGTGAGCGCTGCCGATGAAATTGGCGATCTGGTGCGGTCTTTCAATCGCATGGCCGAAGAACTGGAAACCGGTCGCAGACAAATCGAAGCTGCCAGCCGCGATGTGAGCGCCGCCAATGCGGAGCTCGACCAACGCCGGCGACAAATGGAAACCATTCTTGAGAGTATTCCCACCGGCGTACTCTCACTCGATGCTTCGCGTCGCGTGACTCACGCGAATCAAGCGCTTTTGCGAATGTTTCATCCGGAAATGGTCGGTGGCGGAGAGTTCGCTGTGCGCGGCGCTGCCCTAGCGGACATATTTTCGGCGGAACTGCTTCACGATCTCGAACCGCTATTGCGTCGGGCCGATCGCATGGGCATGATCGCCAGCCAAATGGAGATGGCGGTGCCGCGCGCATCGCTAAACGTCGCCGTTACCGTGGCGGCGCTGGGAAATCAGGAGCGCCGCGCGGGATATGTAATCGTATTCGAGGATCTTTCCGATCTGCTGAAGGCACAGAAGCAGGCGGCATGGCGCGAGGTGGCGCGGCGGGTGGCGCACGAGATCAAGAATCCGCTTACGCCGATTGCGCTGTCCGCGGAACGCATTCAGCGTCACCTCGAGCGTACAAAAACTCCCGACACCACATCTTTGGATATCGTTCGGAACTGTGCGCAAACGATTGCCAGTGCGGTCGAGACGGTTCGGCGGCTGGTGGATGATTTCTCCACGCTGGCGCAATTTCCCGCCTCCAATCCGCATCCCGCGGATATTAACGAGGTGATCGAGAGCGCGCTCGCGATGTTCCATGGCAGATTGGATGGAATCCGCTTGCACAAATCCTTGGCTGCCGATCTGCCGAAGGTCATGGCCGATTCGGAGGCGATCAAGCGAGCTATCGCGAACCTCGTCGACAATGCCGCGGAAGCCACGCAGGATGCTGTAGTGCGCGAGATTCAGGTTTCGACTTCATTGGTCGCTAGCCGCGATGCGGTTGAAATCATGATTGCGGATACCGGCCACGGCGTGACGCGTGAGCTGAAAGAAAAACTTTTTCTGCCCTATTTTTCCACCCGCAGACGCGGTACGGGACTGGGATTGGCAATCGTAAGCCGCGTCGTAGAAGAGCATCATGGATCCATTCGCGTGGAAGAGAACCAGCCGGTGGGAGCGAGGTTCATCGTCGAACTGCCAGTCGTTTCCGAAGCGGCGCTCGCTGCCGTAACCGCCCAGCATGTCTAAGATCCTTATCGTCGACGACGAAACCGGCATTCGCGACTCGCTCCAGGGGGTGCTGGCCGACGAAGGCTACGAAACCGCTGCCGTGGAAAGCGGCGAGGAATGCCTGAAACTGTTGCGCCGCGAGCACTATTACGAATTGGTATTGCTCGATATCTGGTTGCCCGGCATCGATGGTATGCAGACGCTCAAAGAAATCCGAAAGCTCGATAATCCGCCGGAAGTCATCATGATCTCGGGCCACGGCACGATTGAAACCGCCGTACGGGCCACCAAACTGGGCGCCTTCGATTTTCTGGAAAAACCGCTCTCGATCGATAAAACCCTCATCCTGGTCAAGAATGCGATTGAAGCGAAAAAGCTGCGGCATGAGAACGTCGACCTGAAGAAACAACTCGTGACCAAAACCGTGATTGTTGGCGATAGCATTCCTATGAAAGCGCTGCGCCAGCAAATCGGGCTGATGGCGCCCACCAATGGACGCGTGCTCATCTATGGCGAGTCGGGAACGGGAAAAGAACTTGTTGCCCACGCGATTCACGCGCAAAGCCTGCGCAAAGAGGAAACCTTTGTCGAGGTCAATTGCGCGGCCATTCCCGAGGACCTGATCGAAAGCGAACTGTTTGGCCACTATAAGGGGTCCTTCCCGGGAGCGGCGACGGACAAGGAAGGCAAGTTTCAGAAAGCGCACGGAGGCACACTGTTTCTTGACGAAGTGGGCGACATGAGTCTAAAGACCCAGTCCAAGGTGCTGCGCACGCTCGACGAACAGCGCGTCGCTCCTCTGGGCGGGGACGAAAGCATTCTTGTAGACGCGCGCATCATCGCCTCTACAAACAAGGATCTGGAAGAGGAAATCTCGCGGGGAAATTTTCGCGAGGACCTGTTTTACCGTTTGAACGTGATTCCATTTTTTGTGCCGCCGCTGCGCGACCGCAAGGAGGACATTCCACTTTTTGCGCGGCACTTTCTCAAAGAGCTGGCTGCGACCTATGGGCGGCGTCCGCGTGAAATCAGTGACGATGCCATCGATGCCCTCATGTGCTACTCGTGGCCGGGCAATGTGCGCGAACTGCGAAACGTAATCGAGAGAATCGTAATCATGAATCCCCTAACCACGCGCTTCGACCGCAAGCACCTGCCGCCGTTGGTCTACCGAGACGGACACCGGCGCGCAGCACGCAGCGAGTTCTCAAGCTTGCATCAGGCCCGCGATGCGTATGAGCGGGATTACATCCTGAAGAAGCTCGACGAGAACCACGGCAATGTGACGCGCGCTGCCGAAGCGCTGGGATTGGAACGCAGTCATTTATACCGCAAGATGAAGGCTCTGGGCATAGTAGTGAAAGAGTAGAGCGTATTATGGCGGTTGCCGTCGCTAGCGTTTCAGCATGCGGATTTCAGTTCCATTCTTGTGGAACTCGACTTGGTCCATAAGCTGGCTGATGAGGAAGATTCCGCGGCCGTGGTTCGAGTAAACATTTTCTCCAATGGTGCAAATCGGAATGGAAGCCGGATCAAAACCTGGGCCGGGATCGCGCACCACGATCAGCACACCGCGGTCATCGTCACCGCTCACAATGCACTCGATCGTCTTGCTTGGATCTTCTTTCGCGCCGTGAATTACGGCATTGGCCAGTGCTTCTTGCAGAGACAGTTCGATCGCGTCGGCTTTGCCATCGATGCCCTTCATATTGCGGACAGCGCCCATAATTTGCGCGACCATGGGCTCGACCGTTTTACGATCGGCGGCAAACGTCGCCCGCAAAAGCAAATGCAACTTTTCCGGATCGAAGTCTTTTTCCGGAAGCGGTTCCTGGGAAGAATCCACGGGCATGTTTAGGCTCGTTTTCGACAATGTGCATGATTCTATCTGTACATACCCACAAAGGACAATCCCGGCACACGCTGTTACATTCGGCGCCGTTCTTCACTTAAGTCTGGTCACTCGCGATTCAATATCTGGTCCGGTGAGATGTTGCAACTGCTTTCTCCAGTCAAGTTCCTCCATAAACTGGCGGGATTCGCGCCAATGAGGCCTCACTTTCACAAACAGCTCGAGGAAAACCCTGGTTGCCAACATATGCTCAATCTGTAGACGAGCCGAGGTGCCAATGCGCTTCAGCATCTTTCCGCCCTTGCCGATCAGAATTCCCTTTTGTCCTTCGCGCTCACAATAAATGGTGGCGGAGATGTGGGTGAGTTTGGCGCTCTCTTCGAAGGCATCGACAATCACCGTAGTTGCGTAAGGCAGTTCCTGGCTGGTTTCCATTAGCACGCGCTCACGAATGATTTCGGCAGCCATGAAACGAGCGGGCTGATCGGTGATCTGGTCTTCTGGAAAATAAGGCGGACCCGGCGGTAGCGCTGCGATCACTTCGTTGAGCAACACGTCGAGACCCTTCCGTTTCAGGGCAGAAGTTGGAATAATCTCGGCGAACGCGCGCAGTTTCTTGTACTCGTCGATCAGGGGCAGCAATCGGTCCTTTCCTCTGAGCAGGTCAATCTTATTCAGCAGAAGAAAAACTTTCGTTGACGAATGCTTCAGCATGTCGAGGGCGAATTGATCGTGATAGTCCAGCTTGCGGGTTGCGTCCATGATGAGCAATACGAGATCGCAGCCCTCCAAGGCCTCGCGCACCTCGGCCATCATTGTGCGGCCAAGTGAGCTATCCGGCTTATGAACCCCGGGTGTATCGATGAGGATGATTTGCGCGCCGCTTTTAGCATCGCTCTTCGGGAGATTCAGAATACCCATGATGCGGTTGCGGGTGGTTTGTGGCTTGGGCGAGATGATTGCGAGTTTTTCGCCTACCAGAGCATTGAGAAGCGTAGATTTGCCGGCGTTAGGGCGGCCGAGAATGCAAACGAAACCGGAACGGAAGGGCATTAGATTGGGCTTCGGGATTCGGCTTTTGGGCTTCGGCGAAATCCCCGCACTTATGAGCTAAGACCTGATCGCCGAGTCCGAAGCCCCAACCCGTGTCGCGCCTTGCGACTATATCAGCTTCAACTGCCTTGCTTGTACAGCACTGATTCTTACACGCTCGACTCGCCGGTCTGTCGATTCCAGGACTTCGAAGCGAAGGCCGTCGTCGTCCACGGTTTCGCCGCGTTGCGGGATATGTCCTGCGAGTTCGCTGACCAGGCCCGCCACAGTGGCCGATTCTCTACCTTCGGGCTTGCTGCCGAACAGTTCGGCGAGGCGGTCGACGTCCATCCCACCGGGAACGATAAAGGAGTGATCGCTTTCGCGTACGATTTCCGGCTTCTCATGCTCGTCGCGGATTTCGCCGACGATTTCTTCCACCAGATCTTCAATAGTCACCAGGCCCGCGACACCGCCGTATTCATCGACCACGATTGCCATGCGGATGTTGTTTTTCTGCATCTCGCGCAGCAGATCGCTGCCCAGCTTACTCTCCGGCACAAAATATACGTCGCGACGCATCAACGTATCGAGCGTGCGGGTGGGAGCTTCGCTGTCGGGGACCTGCAACACATCCTGCGCGTAAACGATGCCTTTGATGTTGTGAATGGAGCCTTCATACACGGGCACGCGAGAGAAGTGCTTTTCGCGGAGCATCTGAATGAATCGTTCTACCGTTGTATCAACAGGAACGGCAAACATATCCGGGCGCGGCTTCATGGCCTCGCGCACGGTTTTGCCGCTGAATTCGACGACAGACTGGATCAAGTCGCGGTCGCCTTCCTGAATGATGCCTTCTTCCTGTCCGGCCTCGATCAGCGCATCTACGGCTTCAGCGGCAGTTTCCGGTTCTTCGCGAGTGTTCTGGCGGGTCAGCGATGCCACCGATTGCAGGAAGCCGAGAATGATGGTGACCGGCAATACGAGATAAATCAGCGCCGTCAGAAGCCAAGTCCAGCGTATGAGCCATGCGCCATTGGTGCGCGAGAAAAAAACGAAGGGAAGAAACTGATTGAAGATGATCACGATCAGGATGAGGCTCAGCGCGGCTTGAGAAATTTCATAGATGGTCCAGCGCTGATCGGCGAAAACGGCAAAGCCGACCAACATGGCGATGGTGGCGGTGGTCAGCTGCTTGAGTACAGACATTGAGAGGGATGCACGCGCGCGGCTTACGTGAAGGTTGGGTTCAACTTTCTGTTCGAATACGTCGATGTTTTCCTGAAATTCACGGGAGAGAAATTTACCGATTTCCTGATAGACGCGGTCGACGTAGGAAGCCAATGCCAGGAGGGCGAGCAGCGGGATGAGCGAGATGGCGACGGTCCAATTCATGCCGATTTCTTCCTTGCCCTCGAACTCGGCCTTCGCGCCTGGGCGCGCTCGATCAAACCAGGCTCCAACCTCAATTGCAGGCGCAATTGTTTTTCCCTTCGCGCCATCGCACCATTATCGCGCTCATGATCAAAGCCCGCCATATGCAGGAGGCCATGCAGGGCCAGAATTTTGACTTCGTTGGCAACTGAATGCCCCAGTCGGGCCGCATTTTGACGAGCGATATCGGCGGAGATGGCGATGTCGCCGGCAAGCGCCGCGTGACCTCCGACAAATGAAGAAGAAGGAAAGGTCAGCACATCGGTGGCCTTATCATTTTCGCGGAAGCGCCGGTTCAGAGAGCGCAATTCAGTGCTACCGGTCACCAGCACATTAATTCTTCCGCGGAAACTCAGCATCCGCCTCGCGCGCAACATAAATCTCTCGAGACCTGTGGAAGTCAAGCCGACGACCTTTTTTCGAAAAATCACCACTTAATTTCCGCCGTTCCTGC
Organism: Candidatus Sulfotelmatobacter sp.; assembly: GCA_030049565.1. GTDB lineage: Bacteria > Acidobacteriota > Terriglobia > Terriglobales > Acidobacteriaceae > Sulfotelmatobacter. The sequence goes on along the minus strand of JASIKQ010000616.1, from coordinate 219 downwards.
CAGCCTCTGCGCTAAAGCGATTTGCAAAAATGAAGCGGACCAGCCTTGGGTCCGCTCTTCCGAGAATATTATTCTCCGGAAACTCGATTAGATCCGTCTGCATCGGCGGTTTCTGGAATCTTGGCTTCCGTATCTTTCCCCGACAACAGCATCTGTTGCTCGGCCACCTGAGTTTTATGCTCGTCGTAGGCTCGAATGATGCGTTGTACAAGGTGATGG
>JASIKQ010000615.1 GCA_030049565.1 Candidatus Sulfotelmatobacter sp. | reverse complement strand
ATCCACTGAAAATCGGGGAAAGAGCGGGGAGGGGCGACCCCAAAGGTTAGCAGCTGCCGAATTGTCGGCAGGCCTCCGGCGGAGTCGGCACTTGATGGCTCTACACGGCGCGGAAAAGCGGATCCACACTGCCTAACGAAATCCGGTCTTTAACAATAACGTGTCGATGAGCCTGCTTGTTTTTATGAATGGTGGCCGGAATAGTCACGACGCGTGATTCCGAGTCGCTGCATCTTGGATTGCAGCGTCGTGCGCTTCAACCCCAGGCGCTGGGCTGCGCCGCCGGGGCCGGAAAGCGTTCCGCCGGTTTCGCGCAGCACGCGAATGATGTGTTCGCGCGCGGTTTCGGCAAGCGAGGCGGAGGGTGCATCTTTCGTTCGCTGTGTAAGCTCATGCAGGGGAGCGCTGAGTGCAGTTCCTTCGGTGAGAATGACCGAGCGCTCGATGAAGTTTTCCAATTCGCGCACGTTGCCCGGCCAGTGCCAGTTGAGCAGTGTGTCCATAGTTTCAGTCGGAATACTTTCGATAACCCGCCCTGTACGCGCGGCAAACTTGTGCACAAAATGCCGGACCAGCAGGGGGATATCTTGGCGGCGCTCGCGGAGCGACGGCATGCGAATGGGAAATACGTTCAGGCGATAGAAGAGATCGTCACGAAACTCTTTGTCAGCCACACTTTTCCCGAGGTCGCGGTTAGTGGCGGCGATCAGGCGGAGATCGACTTTGATGGTTTTGGTCCCGCCCAAACGTTCAAACTCGTGGTCCTGGAGCACGCGCAGCAGCTTGGGTTGGAGCTCCATAGGAATATCTCCGATCTCATCGAGAAAGAGAGTGCCTTTGTCGGCCAGCTCGAGGCGGCCGATTTTCTGGCTGATGGCGCCGGTAAAGGCTCCCTTTTCGTGACCGAATAATTCGCTCTCCAACAGGCCGGTGGGAATGGCGGCGCAATTCAAGCCGACAAAACTGCGGCCTTTGCGGGCGCTCGATTGATGAATGGCCTGAGCGATGAGGCCTTTGCCGGTGCCGGTTTCGCCCAGAAGCAGGACGGTGGCGTCACTGGGCGCGACGACCATAACGTGCTCCATGACCTTTTTGAGCGAGTGGCTTTCGCCAACGATTTCCTCAAATTGCGGCAAAGTGCGGATTTCGCCCTTGAGATAGCTCTTTTCCTGATCCAGCTTGCGCTTAAGGTGCTTGATTTCGTGGGCGATGCGGTCGTTCTCCAACGCGACGCTGAGCTGACCGGCAACGTGATTGAGCAAAGTAAAATCGTCGTTGCGGAAGGCATTGGCGCGAGTACTGCCCAGAACCAGGACGCCCAGGGAATCCTTGGCACGCAGGAGTGGGACACAGCACAGCGACTTGATGCCCTCAGCCACCAGGCTGGAAGCGATGTGGGGATCGGAGTCCTCCACGTCGGCGCTGGTCAAAATGAGTGCGGAACGCGCCTCGAGGGCCCGGCCTCCGGAAGCAGGAGCGACGCTGATTTCTCCCCCTACCCGCAGGCTCCTGCCGAGAGGAAAATCCATCGCCCGGCGAACAAGCATTCCGCTTTTTTCGTCACGAACCGCGAGCGCAGCGTATTCCTGACGAAGGACTCTTCGCAAATATGCAGAAACCTGGCCAAAGGTGCTCTCGGGATCCCATTTCGAAGCGATCAGGGTGGTAATGTCGAGCATGATTTGTTGCCGCTTCTTCTCGGTCGCCAATCTCTCCGAGATGCCAAGCAGCGACTGCTCAAGCTTTTTCTGCTCCGTGGTTTCAACCACAATTCCGCCGATTTGCCGGACCTGGCCAACGGCATCCTTCATGGGGACGAGGTGCAGGCGAAAATGAGAGGCTTCGGACGAGTGGGGCAGGACGGCGCCGATCTCCACGTTCATGACGGGTTCGCGCGTGGTCAACACGCTCTTGGCCAGCGGCTCGATCAGCTCTGCAACATCACCGAGAATTTCGCGAAGGGTTCTTCCCAAGTGCTGTTCGGGTGGAGTGCCGTTCATTTCGGCGAGGGCGGCGTTTATGGCGACATAACGGAAATTGGTATCCAGAACCCCAAGCCCGACTCGGGAAGTGCTGAGATACGCATGCAGCAGTGGCTCCGAGGCCGCGATGGTGTCCGGATCTCCAAACCAAACGGGTTTGACCTGATCAGGCAGAGAGGAACTGATAGCCTTCGGCAGAACTATGCCCGGACGGTCCGTATTCGAGGGCTGCTCTGAATGCCGCCACTGGAAATTGCTGGCGCTGTGGGCGCGGTCGAGAGCGGGTGTGACGATGGCGGCTACCTGCTCAAGCAACTGGACGTCGCGGCGTGAAAACGCATGATTCTTGCGGCTGGCTGTTTTCAACACGCCGAGAGGACCCTTGGCGGTAACCAGGGGAATGAGGCAAAGGGATTTCACTCCCAACCCGGTTCCCCGCTCAACCGAGGAAAGAGAAAGCCTGGCGAGGCCAGCGCGGTCAAAAACCGCCTTATGGCCGGTGCGGAAAACCTGTCCCGCGAGAGTGCCGTGAAGTGCAGCCAGGGCGCCGGGTGCCATTTTGTCGGCCAATTGTGGGTCGGCCATATGCAGGCGCAGCGAACGCGAGCCGCCTTCGTAGAGGTATAAGCCTACATAGTCTAGTGGCGCCCACCTTCGCAGGGCGAGCAGAATGCCGGCAATTAACTGTCGTAAGTCGGAGGTTCGGGTGCAGAGCTCGTCGATCTCAAGCAACAACCGGACCCGTGCCCGTTCTTCTTCGAGTGTCTTGCGCGGGAGGGTTTGGCTAAGCGCGAGAGCGGAAAGGTCGGAGACCCGGCGAAGAAACTCGATGTCATCGTCACTAAATGCATATGGACGCTGGCTGCCGAAGCCGACGGCGCCCAGTTTCTCGTGAACAGTGGTCAGAGGAAATGCGCAGTAGCAACGGATTCTCCGGTCGCGCAACCAGGACAGGCCAAAGGTTTTATTCGTGGCGAGATCACCGATGGAAAGTATCGACTGATTGCGCCAGACCGATTGCGCGCCGAACTCTGGCGAAATGGTTACGGCATTCCGCGGCCACTCGTTTCTCTCGCGCACGTACGCTTGCAGGACTGACTGGTGAAGAGCGCGGAGATCGAGCGTGACACAATCCAGGGAAACAATGGTGCGCAAACGCTGGGCCAGACAAGTCAACAGCTTGGTGGGAGGCTTGCGAAACGAAACTTCGTTCGCCATCTCCAGTAATGTAAGCGGATGTTGGGAGTCGGGTTGCGAACGTAGCGCGGACAGGGGGCGCACTACAGAACCTCCCTATGGCGTGGCCCCCATCACGTAAACACGCCTGCAATTTAGGATGTCATGAAAATTATAAGCACACTTCCTGGCCGAAAGTAATGTTTTTTTTCTTGTTCGCTTTTTGGAACAAGGGTCGACAAAGGAGGGCAGTGCGGCGGGGGAATCATCCCCAGCCAAGGCTATAATTGCGCTATGGCGCGAGGGTGGGAAAGCAAGTTCGTCGAGGCACAGCAGGATGAGGCGGCTCGGCAAACCACTCCCCCAAAGCCGCATCTGGCACGGTCGGAGGCCGAACATATCCGGCGGAAAGAGAGCCTTCGGCTTTCGCTTCAGAGTGTGAGACAACAACTCGAGCGTAGCCACAACGAGCGCCATCGCCGGCTCCTGGAACGGGCCGCGACAGATCTGCAAGAACAGATCGAACAACTTAGCCCCTAAGCGTAGGATATGGGCCAATAGCCGCTTGTCAGAGGTTTTCTTCGTTGGTGCGACCGCACTCGGATTCTCTCGCTCTGCTGCGTATTCCCGGGAATCGCAGAGTGTTTTTCATGGTCACGTATAATTGAGCTTTTATGAAAGCCTACGTTTACGTTTCGCTCAAGAAGACGGTTCTCGATCCGCAAGGAAAGACGATTCACGGCGCGCTCCAGAAAATGGGCTACCGGGGATTGGAAGAGGTTCGCCAAGGCAAGTACTTCGAAATAACGCTGGATGGCGGATTAAGCCGGGAAGAGGCGCAGGCTGAGGTTGAGCGCATTGCACGCGAGGTGCTTACCAATCCGGTGATTGAAGAGTTTCGCTGCTCGCTGGCAGAGTGAATGGGAGCATTGCATGTGTGGCATTGTTGGCTACGTCGGAAATAAAGAGGTCGTTCCAGTCATCGTTGACGGCCTGAGGCGGCTCGAGTACCGGGGATATGATTCGGCGGGGATCGCGGTTGCGGGAAACGGAGATCAACTCCAGGTTCGCCGCGCCCAAGGCAAACTCGGCAATTTAGAAGAAGCTATCCGCCTTAAGCCGCTTCACGGCACCTATGGCATTGGGCACACGCGCTGGGCAACTCACGGGCGGCCGACAGAAGAAAATGCCCATCCGCATCGCGACTGCACGGGCAAGATCGTCGTCGTACACAATGGAATTGTTGAAAACTACCTCAGCTTGAAGAAGAAGCTAAGCCAGGAAGGCCACAGGTTCACCACGGAAACCGATACCGAGGTTATCGCCCACCTGATCGAGAAACACTTTTTCAAAAGCGGCAACGGACATCATCCCAGCCTTGAGGAAGCGGTGCGCCTGAGTGTGAAGGAACTGACCGGAGTCTTCACCCTGGCGGTGATGTCGGTAGATGAGCCTAACAAGATCGTAGCCGCGCGCAACGGTCCGCCGTTGGTGGTGGGCTTAGGTAAGGACGAATATTTTGTGGCGTCCGACGTGCCCGCGATTTTGTATCACACGCGTGACATTTTCTTTCTCGGCGATGGCGACCTCGCCGTGGTCACGCCCGAAGGCGTGAAGCTGACCGATTTTGATGGCAAACCCATTGACCGGCAGATCCAGCATGTGACCTGGGATCCGATCATGGCGGAAAAGGGCGGCTTCAAGCATTTCATGCTCAA
>JASIKQ010000614.1 GCA_030049565.1 Candidatus Sulfotelmatobacter sp. | reverse complement strand
TTTATGAAGTTGGCGGCGGAATTCCGAATGGACGGAAGCTGAAGGCTGTTGTGCCGGGAGGATCTTCCACGCCCTGTCTTACTCCCGACGAAATCGACGTCAGCATGGATTTCGATTCAGTGGCGAAGGCCGGCTCGATGTTGGGATCGGGCGGCGTGGTCGTGCTTGACGACGCGCAGTGCATCGTGAAATTCGCGTTGCGAACGATGAAGTTTTATCAGCACGAAAGCTGCGGCTGGTGCATCCCCTGCCGCGAAGGGACGGATTGGCTGAAGAAAACATTGATTCGTTTTCACGCGGGCGGTGGGGTGAAGAAGGACATCGACAACATGCAATATCTGTCGGAAAACATGCTGGGACGAACTTTTTGCCCGTTGGGTGATGCGGCGGCGATGCCGACGATTGCGTTTGTCAAAAAATTTCGCAAGGAATTTGAGGATCATCTGGAAGGCAGACCATGCCCGTTTGAGAAAGAAGGCGCGGTCGAGCAGTTGCCGGTAATGGCGTAAGGAAGAATTGAGTAATTGGGCGATTGGGTGATCGGGCGATTGAATCGTCGCCCGGGAGATTTTCAGTCGCTCAATCACCCAATCGCACAATCGCTAAATTTTTATGGCCGATGTAACACTCACAGTCGACGGCAAGAAGCTCACGGTTGCCGCGGGCACGCTTCTCATTGAGGCTTGCAAAACTGTCGGCATCGAAGTTCCCTCGTTCTGTTACTACCCGAATCTTTCGCTGCAGGGCGCTTGCCGCATGTGCCTGGTGAAGATCGAGAAAATGCCCAAGCTGCAAACCGCCTGCACCACCGTCGTGGGCGAAGGCATGGCCGTCACCACGGATAGCCCCGAAATCAAGCAGGCGCGCAAGTCGATGCTCGAGCTTCTGCTGGGGAATCATCCTTTAGATTGCCCGGTCTGCGATGCCGGCGGCGAGTGCGAACTGCAGGACATGACTTTCACCTACGGGGCGGCCGAATCAAAGTTCATGGAGGCTAAGAATCACAGAGACGAGCAACAATGGTCGCCGGTGGTTTTCTTCGACCGTCCGCGCTGCATTCTGTGTTACCGCTGTGTGCGGATTTGCGGTGAAGGCATGGACGTGTGGGCGCTGGGCGTGCAGAACCGAGGCGTAAGTTCGATCATTGCCCCAAACAAAGAAGATCATTTGGAGTGCGAGGAGTGCGGCATGTGCATCGACATTTGCCCAGTCGGAGCGCTGACCTCGGGCGCGTATCGCTACAAAACGCGGCCGTGGGAGATGAAGCACGTGGGCACGATCTGCACCCACTGCGGCGATGGCTGCAAGACCACGCTCGGAGTTCGGCGCGCCGATACGGGCCTGGAAATCGTTCGCGGCGACAATCGAGACAAGAGCGGCATGAACGGCGACTTCCTGTGCATCAAAGGACGCTACGCCTTCGATTTCGCCAATCATGAAGATCGTCTTACACACCCGTTGATTCGGAAGAATGGCAAGCTGGCTCCAGCGACCTGGGCAGAAGCAATCGCGCTGGTGGGAAAGAAATTTGCGGAAATCCGTGACCGCGAGGGCGGCCGGGCGATCGGAGTGATCGGTTCGACGCGCGCCACCAACGAAGAAGCGTATCTGCTCTCAAAGTTCGCGCGCGTGGTGCTGAAGACTAATAATATTGACCACCACCGCACTGCCGACTTCCCTGCTTTCGCCGCTGCCATGCGCGGCAAACCCGATGCGACCGCCAGCATGGCCGAGGTGTTCACCGCTGCGGCGATTTTGCTGATTGGCAACGACCCGACCGAGCAGCATCCGCTGCTGGCCTGGCAGATTCGCAACAACGTGCGCCTGCATCACTCGCGGCTGTATCTGATCAACGAGAATCCGATCAAGCTACGGCGACAGGCAACGACGTTCCTGCAGATTCCCGAGGGGGCTGAGGAAAAGGTTGTGGCATTTTTGGCGGGCGATGATTCGGTGATGGATGGGATCGTGTTATTGCCTGGCGTGGCCGAAGCGCCTGCACTGGACGGCCGAGGGCGGCCGTCCCCACACGAGCAGTGGCGGGAACTGCGCGAAAAATTGCGGGGTGAACAGAATCTGGTCATTATTTTCGGAGCGGAAATTCGCGGCAGCGCCGTGGGAAACATCGTCAAGTTCGGCTCGGCAATCTCCGGCACAAAGTTCGTCTGCCTGGGCGATTATGCGAACTCGCGCGGAGCGGCCGATATGGGCCTATACCCTGACTTGCTGCCGGGGTATCACTCGATTGCGGGAAACAACGTGTTTTATGAGGAGTGGGGAGAGATTCCAGCCGCTCCCGGCCTCGGACTGCCCGGCATGATTGAAGCTGCAAAAGCGGGCAACCTAAAGGCGCTCTACGTCGTGGGTTCGAATCCCGTGGGCCGGATGAACGTCGATCCCTTCACCTTCTCGAATGCGTTCGTGGTGGTACAAGACATGTTTCTCACCGAGACGGCGATTACGGCTGATGTGATTTTGCCTGCCGCCAATGCTTACGAAAAATCCGGTAGCTTCACTAACACCTGCGGTGACTTGCAGCTCGTAAAAAAAGCCGGCGAGCTCACGGGGGTGAAAGGCGATTTCGAGATGATGGTGCGCATCGCCGACGCGATGGGCTTCGATGTGCATAAGCTGGTTCCCTTCGGCGGCGGGATGCGGGCGGATATGGGCCAGTCGCGCGGCGCGGAATCAGGCGAAGCAGACCGTCACGCGGTGTGGCTGGAGGGGCGAGGGCTGGAGCCGAAACTTAGCCCTTTCGACCCGATGGCGATTCTCGACGAAATTCAGCGGCTGGTTCCCGGCTACGATGTCTCGCGCATGAACCTGCTGGCGGGCAACAGCCAGCACACGTCGCTACAGCAGGC
>JASIKQ010000613.1 GCA_030049565.1 Candidatus Sulfotelmatobacter sp. | reverse complement strand
GCCTGATCGTTGCGCTGGCATCGGGTGCTGCGCTGCTCCACTTCGCTTATCCCTCGGTACACACAGAGGCAGCATCTCTCGCGCAGGTTTCTCTGCGGCATTTCTTGCAGACTGCCTCAGCGCAGTCGTCGCCAGCACGGGCGACCACTTCAGCGCCTGCGCCCAAACCATCTCCGGCGCACCCTCAGGTTGGTGCGGAAGCCGCGCCGAGCGGTTCCTACATTGATGGATTGAAAGCCGCAGGGCTTCGCGATTTCACCGTCGATCAGCTTATCGCGATGAAGATTCAGGGGATAACGCCGGAATACGTTCGCGGGCTGCATGAGCAGGGCCTACAACCCAATATCGAAACGCTCATAGCAATGAAAATTCAGGGCTTGACGCCGGAATATATTCGCGATTCCCACAGCTTAGGGTTCACTCCTACTGCAGACCAGTTCGTCGCGATGAAAATTCAAGGAATCACGCCCGATTATGTTCGCGGATTAAAGGACGCGGGCGTTGATTCGACCATCAATCAACTCATTGCGATGAAGATTCAGGATGTCACTTCGGAGTATGTTCGCGGGATGCACGAGCAAGGCTTACAACCGGATGCTGACAAGCTCATCGCCATGCGCATTCAAGACGTGACCCCCGATTATGTTCGTGACATTCATGCTCTCGGTCTGAATCCCACAGTCGATCAGTTCATTTCGATGAAGATCCAAGACGTCACAGCGGATTACATCAAAGGCCTGCAAGCTGCGGGATTCAAGTTCAGCGTGGATGAGGTCATCAGCGCGAAAATCCAAGAGATCGATGAGGAATTCATTCAACGAGCGGTGAAACATGGCTTTCAGAATCTCACGCTGGAAAAGCTCATTCAGCTCAAGAATCTTGGAGTGCTGGAACCGCGAGCAGATATCTAGAGGAAATTCATGAGGCTCATACGACCTTCCGCGTTCTTGCTATTCGCTTTCTGCCTACTGTTAGCCGTGTTCAAGAATGGTGCGGCTCACGCCGGCAGCGGCGATCGCGCCGATATCCGGAACGGCGACTGGACGATTCGCCACTCTGACGAGGCGGGAAAAGTTGAATTCTCACTGATCGAGCATCATCGGGGCGGGGAATCCAGCAATGAATCCGACTGGCCAATGAGTTCGTTTATCGGTATTGATCTCTCGAAGCCGGGACGTCAGGACGTGCACTTCACGCTCGCGCGCGACGCGGGCAAGATCGAGTGTGAAGGCTTTCTCAATAATGGCGAGGGCGCGGGCGTCTTTCATTTTGAACCCGATCCTAATTATGCCGGCGAGATGCGCAAGCTGGGCTTCACGATCGACCAAGAAAGTCAATACATCATGGCTCTACACGACGTGAGCCTGGAATTCGCACGGCAAATGCGAAACGAACACCTCGCGGGCCTGGATGCGGAGAAGCTGACCGCGTTTCGCATCTTTCGCGTAGATTCCGCGTTCATCGAAGAATTACGCGCTGCCGGGCTGAACGTCTCAGACAGCGACAAGCTGGTGGCCTTCCGCATTCATGGGGTTACACCGCAGATGGTGCGCTTTCTCCATCAAGCCGGCTACTCGCCTGATGAGGACACTCTGGTAGCCATGAGAATTCACGGCGCTACGCCGGAGTGGATGGAGGAACTGAAAAAACGCGGCTACGACCATGTAGATCTCCAAGAACTGATCGCGTTTCGCATTCACGACGTGTCGCCGGAATTTATCGAGAAGCTGCAAGCATTGGGCTATGCGCATCCCGATCCCGAGCAACTGGTGGCCATGCGGATTCACGATGTCACGCCGGAATACATTTCCGGACTGCGCTCGCGTGGGATGCGCGACCTGAGTATTGATCAATTGCTCAACATGCGCATACAGGGAATTGATTAAAGTCTTTATGCGTGCGATTGAATAGGAATTTGCCCAAACTACTTCAAGACGCCGGCTTGGCGCAGCATCGAGCACACCAGGGCCACGGGCAGCCCGACGACGTTGCTATAGTCGCCTTCGATTTGGGGAATCCAGCGTGAAGCCATGCCCTGGATCGCGTAGGCGCCGGCTTTATCCATGGGCTCACCGGTTGAGACATAGTTGCGGATGTCTTCCTCCGTCAGTTGCGTCATCGTCACCAGCGTGGATTCGGAAGCGGTTCTCGCGTCACGCTTCGCAGTTCTCAGCTCTCGGTTCTCAGTTCGCGGTGATCGGCTGTCATCGGAAGTTTCGCCGCCAACGGGCAAGTTGCGGTTGGCGAGTGGGCTTACCAGGCAAACTCCGGTAACTACGGTGTGGGTTCGACCGGAGAGCAGGCGTAACATGCGGGCTGCATCTTCGGCGTCGAGCGGCTTACCGAGAATCATCTCATCGACAACCACGACAGTATCGGCGCCAAGAATATGATCCTGCGGCCGGTTTTGGGCAACGGCGAGCGCTTTGTCGCGCGCCAGACGCGCGGCACAGTCGCGCGGAGATTCGCCTGCGTGGGGACTTTCGTCAACGTCTGCGGGCTGGACTATGAATGGGATGCCAGCGTTGTGCAGAAGCTCCTGGCGGCGCGGCGAGGCGGAGGCTAGGACGAGCATGATGCCTGATTCTAATTGTCTCCGACCTGGCCTGGCGCGAAGTCCGTTGCGGGCATTTGCGTGACAGTTTGCGACAAATGGGCCGCGTTTTGGGTAAATACAGCGCACTTGCGGAGCATTTGAGACCGGGAATTATGGTGTTTTTGGCCGAAATCGCGAAAAACGACGCTATAGGTTGTGGTATGTACTATTTTAGTACCCAACCCCCCCGTCTCACGCCAATTAGCCCCCATCCTTTCGCGAGGACCAGAATCACAAAGCACGAAGCGGTAAAGAGGGCCGGACTCTGCGACGCTGATTCAAAATAACTGTCCAACGTTCCCATTGACAGGAAAACCGCGCTAAAGAATAATGATGCGCGCCGGCTATCCTCCCCAACGAAACCCTAGCCGGCCTCGAAATCCATCTCACTCTGAAGCCGTTTGCAGCTTGCGTTCGTGTGTTTGAAGTGGATGCAATCGGGTGTAGTTTCGGCCACTCCCGGGCCAAGACAGAAGTCCTGCGCACACATCCTTTCGGAGGAATTTCAATGGCGTGCCGCTCACGCGCTTTCATGGCTTATCTTTTACCGATTTTTGCTGCCGCTGTGGCCATCAGCGCGGCATCGCAGTCAGTCACCACCTATCACTACGATAATTACCGAACCGGTTGGAATGCGAACGAGACAACTCTCACTCCGACCAATGTGAACAGCACTGACTTTGGGCTGCTGCACACGGTCACGTTGGATGACCAGGTCGATGCCCAACCCTTGTATATGCCGGGCGTGAATATCACGGCCGGGCAGTATCAGGGAGTGCACAATGTGATCTATGTGGCGACGGAAGGCGATAGCGTATTCGCGATCGATGCGCAGAGCGGAACGATAGTGCTGAGCGTGAATCTGGGCACGCCGATTTTTATGCCGCTGGGCTGCAACAATAACGGCCCCAATGTCGGCATCACCTCAACGCCGGTCATCGATCCCACGAGCAACACGCTTTACGTGATGGTCTATACGCAGGCGAGCGGCGCACCGGAGTACGAACTGCACGCTCTCGATTTGGGCAGCCTGACCGACAAAGTTACGCCTGAATTGGTTTCCGCTTCGCACTCGCTGACGAATGGCGATTTATTTGAGTTCAATGCGACCTATCAGCGGCAGCGGCCGGCTTTACTGCTGGCGAATGGCAATATTTATGCGGGTTTCGGCAGCTTCTGTGACTCGGCCGCAAATCTTTCGCGCGGATGGCTCCTAGGATGGGAGACTGGTACGCTTACGCCACTTGCGGCGAACGATCTTTTTGATTCCCTCGCCAGTTCACCGAACGATTTCTTTCTCTCTTCCATATGGATGTCCGGTTATGGGCCATCGACCGACGATTCGGGCAACGTATTGGTGGTGACAGGAAATTCCGATCACTCAGGGTCGACCTACAACGGGGTTACTAATATTCAGGAGAGCGTGATTAAGATTTCTTCTGATTTATCGACGGTGATGGATTTGTTCACTCCCGACGATTGGCCCTCGTTGGATAAAAACGATACGGATTTTGGTGCAGGAGGCGTGATGGTGCTGCCTGATCAGCCCGGTTCGGATCCACACCTTGCGGTTGCCGCGGGCAAAGACGGCAACATGTACTTCATGAATGAGGATAACCTGGGAGGGTACTCCGGTACCAAAAACAACGTTCTGGGAACCTACAACATCGGTGGATGCTGGTGCGGGCCTTCTTATTATGTAGACCCCAGCGACTCGATTGCGCGAGTGGTGAGCAGCGGGGGTTCCAATATTCAGGTTTACCAGGTGCTCACGTCGCCCTCGCCGTCGCTCAACCAAGTCTCGCAGTCCACAACGGTGCCTAGCTCGGCAGGTAGCGGCTTTTTCACCAGCGTCTCCTCCGACGGCAACAGCAACGCGATCATCTGGGCACTTTCGCGGCCGTCAGCCCGCGGGACGGGAAACGTCCATCTTTACGCTTTCAATCCCGATTCCGGTTCGACGCTACATCCGATCCTGAATGAATCCGCGGGAAGCTGGCAGTATCCAACCGGAAACTCGAATCTGGTTCCGGTTGTGATTAGCGGACAAGTTTTTGTTGCCAGCTACAAGGAACTCGATATTTTCGGCCTGACGAAATTGTTCACCCAAACGACGCTGAGTTCCTCGGCAAGTCCTGCGAACTATGGCGAGTCCGTTACCTTGACGGCACAGGTAGCCTCGAGCGGGTCGCCCACAGGAACCGTCACCTTCAGGAACGGAGCGTCAAGGCTGGGGAGTGCGACGTTGAGCGGCGGTACGGCGACACTTGCGACAACCAAGTTGCCTCTTGGCGCCAATTCCGTGACGGCCGAGTATGGCGGCGACGCGGCAAACAGCAAGAGCCTGTCGACGGTGCTGTCACAGCACGTTGTTCCAGCAACCATTTCGTTGACGCTTACGTCGAGCCCCAATCCGTCGGAAGCGGGGAAACTTGTAAAGTTCACCGCAACTTTGAGCAGCAATGGTAGCCTGCCGAAGGGCCAGCAAGTTACCTTTCGCTACAACGGCTCGCAGATCGGAACAGGTAACGTTACCGCGGAAGGCACAGCGAGTTTTTCAACGAAGACGTTGCCGGTGGGAAAAGATACTGTCAGAGCAAAGTACGCTAGCAGCGCCGACTATAGCGGCGCATCGGCGAAGGTGGTGCAGACGGTCAACTAGTTCGCGGGAAGCCTTCGAGCGTGAGTTGGAACGAGTGCGGCGATGGTACGGATGCTACTCTCGCTCGAGCTTCCCACTTCCACCCGGCACCGACGTTCCGGGCTATCATAGGCCGCCCCTTGCGGTCTGGGATGGGACGGCCTCGTTCCATACCTTTCCCGGAATTCGGTTCTCACGCACGCACGCTGGAAGGGCTGCGCCACTCAAAGACTAGGCTTCGCTCGATGACGCTTGAAATTCAGATTAATCGCTTACAGCGCCGATCCGGCGGAGGCTTGGGCGGTGTAGGGGATGGCGGGTTCATTCTCTTCCTGGGGCAGGGTGACTTCTTCCCACAAGGTCTTGTCGCGGAGGATGCGGGAAACCAGGGCGGTGTGCATGGCGTGGCCAGCGCGGTCGGCGACGATTTTGCCGAGGATGGGCTTGCCGAGCAGCGCCAGGTCGCCGACGAGGTCGAGGACTTTGTGGCGAACGAATTCGTCGCGGAAGCGGAGGGGGCCGTTTTCGAGCCCGTCGCGGGTGAGGACGATGCAGTTGTCGCGTGAGGCGCCGCGGATCAATCCCATGTTGCGCATGGCTTTTTCGTCAGCGCGGGAGCCGAAGGTGCGGGCGGGGGCGATCTGGCGCAGGTAGTTGCCGTTGGAAAGAGAGAGCTCGAAAGTTTCTTTGCCGATGAGTGGGTGTGGGAAGTTGATGGAGTAGGAGACGGAATAAGAGTTCGCGGGCTCGACCGAGATGTACTTGTTGCCCTCGCGCATTTCGAGAGCGCGGAGAATCTTGAGATATTTGCGGGGGCGGCGCTGGCGGCGGATTCCGGCTTTCTGGATGAGTTCGACAAAAGGGAGAGCGCTGCCGTCGAGAATGGGAAGTTCGAGGTTGTCGAGTTCGACGATGGCGTTGTCAATGCCGAGTCCGACGAAGGCAGAGAGCAGGTGCTCGGTGGTGGAGATGAGCACACCTTTTTTCATCAGGCTGGTGGCGTAGCTGACGCGGGCGACGTTGCGGCTGACGGCTTCGATTTCGAATCCGTCGAGGTCGACGCGATGGAAGACTATGCCGGTACCAGAGGGCGCGGGGACGAGGCGCATCGAAACGGGCGCACCGCTATGCAGGCCGATGCCGCTGCACTCCACGGCTGAGCGAATTGTTTGCTCTTGGGTCAGATAGTTTGTGGGTGGCGATATATGAATAGATTATCGCTGGCTCAGAAATGTTGGATGTGGCAAAAAAGCCACAGTGCGTGGGGGAATCAACGACGTTATCGTGGGGTGAGCCTGTATTTCTAAATACTGTGGGATCAATAGTTTCGATCAAAGTCATAGCGATTAGACACAGGAAAATACAAAAGCTTACAGGGCGCGCTCTGTAGGTTTTATTGGCACGGCTTCCGGGCTTTGGGAATTTTCCAGGAAACACTTGTGTGCTTTACTTCTTGTGTTTGCCGACCGGCTTGTTGGGATTGTAGCCGGAGTCGGGGTTGAACATGGCTTCGTCGACGCCTTGATTGTAGTGGACGGTAAAGAGGAAACGCTCGTACTGCATGTCTCCATTGTAATAACGCGTGAATCCCCAGGGGGTCATGATGCCTTGGACGGGGCGGTAATTATCGTAGATTTCTTCTTCGGTGTCGCGCTCCTGATCGGCCGGGTCGCGCCAGGAATAGACCTTCTTAATGGGCAAATGAGTGTCAGGGTCGAGGAGGATGTGGACGGCCTGGTCCTGGCCATTGATTAGCGTGACCTGCACAGCGGGAAGATCGCCGGCGAGGGCGTTGCCGTCATAGAAAAGAGCCACTTTGGGATCGTTGAGCCAGGTGCGGAGGATGGTTTCAAGTGAAAAGCGGCGGCGGCGCAGGTAGGCGTCGAGATCTTTCTTTTCGATTTCGTGCGCACCTTTGTAGGTGATTTCGTATCCCTTGTCATCGGTAAAAAGTTCGGCGACATCACGTTCCTTCGTGAGCTCGATGCGCTCTTTGTCGGGATACTCGACGAAGCGCCAGAAGAGCAGGCCGTTGCTGGAGGGGCGTCCGTGAAAGAAGCTGAAGGTGCGGCCCTCCTGTTCGATGTCGTGGATGTTGAGCCAGGCCTGTCCGCCGAGAGCCTGAATGGCTCGATCGAGCAGGGCGCGGGCTTTACGGGCGTTGTCGAGGTCGAGGGGGATGGATGAGGCTTGCGAGGGGGATTGAGCGGTTGGAGATGATAGTGTGGCGGTCTGGGCGACCGCGGAGGGTGCCGGAGCGAACTGCAAGGTACAAATAACAACGATGAGCGCCCGATATTTCATGCGACAGGGTTCAGATGCCTGAACACAAGATTGTAGCTGCTTGAGGGCTGTTGGGGGACGTGGCCACCGCGGAAGAAGTCTCGGCACGCAGCTTCGGCTGGTGCGTGCATCGACCAATTTTAAAATTAAGAGGATATCGGCCCCTCTACTTTGCCGAGTCACCGATGAGCACGACGTCCGACTCGGTGTGGCCGCGGATCATACCCAGCTTGCTGCCGTCAAAGGACCAGTGGAGATCATGGATAAGTTCGGACTTGAAGTTGGTGATTTGCTTTCCCGGGGAACCGTCGAGAGGTTGGAGCCAGAGATTGCCCGTGTCCTTATCGCGGAAAGGATAAACGACGGCTTTGCCGTCATGGGTAAAGCGGGCAGGGCCGTCGGGCGGCTGTTGCATGGGCAGGAATTTTGCATTTTGAGGAGAATCGACGGCCACCAACCCCAGAACGACATCACGACTACCTGGTGAAGCAAAGGTCGGAAAGGCCGCAGTCTTGCCGTCGGGAGAGATATCAAATCCAGACGCAAACTGTACGCGGAGCTCCGTGACGGGCTCGGTTTTTCCACCTTGCAAAGGCACTTTGGTCAGTTTTCGACCTCCCGCCATATCCAGGTAATACACCCATTGCCCGTCAGGTGAGCACAGGCCGTATTGATCGAGTTTGCCATCGCTCAACCGCTTCAAGTTGCCCCCACTCGAATCCATACGCCGGATGTTTGATCCGAGCACACCAGCCTCGTCGCTCGCAAGAGTGAACACAATGTAACGACCATCGCCGCAGGCGGAGGGTTGCATGGCAAGCGCGTTCTGTTCTACAGCAGTCAGCGGCGTCTTGCTGCGCGACTCAGGATTGAAAAGGTTCAGGCTGTAATCCGGGCTGATAATCACTTGTCCGCCCGGCGTCCAGGAAAAGCCGGCCAGGTACCCGACGACTCCGCCGGGGAAACCGCCGGAGGTAAGCTGCTCCGTTTGTTCACTGCCCAAGGCTGACGCCGGTGACGCGTAGATCTCGTAGTGACCTTCGCCCAGAACGGTCGCCAATGTGTGTCCTTCAACAGGCAAGCTGAGATCGGAATAATCACCCAAGTCGTGGGTGACGCGTCGGAGGGTTCCTCCGGGATATGAGACTTCCACGATCTGACTGCGCGAATAGTTCGTTTCTCTGTCTCGCAAGAGGGCCAGCAAACCGCTGCCATCCGGTAGCCACACCGGCCGATTCATGTATCCTTGGGTTTCAAAGATGAGACTTTGCTTGCCAGTCGAAACGTCGATCGCCACCAAGCCCTCTAAGGAATGCGGGGTTGGCTGAAAGATTGTGCTGAGAATCGCCTTTCCGTCAGGCGACCAGACGGGGTTATCCAGGAATTGGTTCATAGTCCCCGTAACCAGAGTTTTCTCCTCGCCCGTTTCGAGCGAGTGAACCACTAGTCGAAACTTGCCCATCTCCGGGTTGTTGGCCGCCGAATACGTAAAACTTCGGCCATCGGGAGCGAAAGAGATGTTGGTGCTTACGCCAGTGGCCAGCTTTTGCGCGCTTCCACCCAGCATTGGCGCCCGATAGAGGGATCGCTGTGCCTGACCTGCGTCCTTGCGGACGAAATAAATGGAATTTCCGTCCGGAGAGAACTGGACGCCAAAGTACTGGAACGAGCCCGGGGGCACCACCTGCGTGCTGCTGTTCGCCATCTGATACTGCCACTTCGCGGCGGCGGGCACATTGCGCAACCAAAGACTCTGCTCTCCATTCTGCTCTTCGACATTCAGGATGTACTTCCCATCCGGAGAAATGGCGACTAGGCGGGCGTGGCCAGTGTCGGTAATTTTGTGAACCGAGAAATTTTGGAATGGTGTGGGCCGAGCCCGGAAGAGAAATGCATAGATGCCGTAAGCGGCTGCCGCCACCAGGAGAATCGCAACCAGGCTCATGATACCGACTCCCAGTTTGTGCTGGCGGGCTGCGGCGACCACGGAAGAACTGCTTGAGACCTGCGCAGCCGGGGACGCGAGGGCTTGCTCGGCGGCGGAATTCGAGGGTGCGGTGACCACGCGCGGCGCAAGACCGGGCTGAGTATCGCGCTTTAGACGTTGTAAGTCTGTACGCATCTCAGAGGCTTGTTGATAGCGGAGGTTCCTGTCCTTTTCCAGAGCCTTGTAGATGATGCGTTCCAGTTCCTCCGGGCAATTACGACTGAAACGAATCGGGGGCGGGGGAACGGAATCAAGGATTGCCTTGAAGATGACTCCTGAACTTTCGCCATGAAATGGCAGGACTCCGGTCGCCATCTCGTACAGCACTGCGCCGAACGAGAACAGGTCGGTACGAGTGTCGAGGTCTTTGGTACGCACTTGTTCCGGCGACATGTAAGCCACGGTTCCCACCATCGTGCCCGGGCTGGTCAGATGCTCCGCGTCCAGCGAACCCGTCTGAGTATTGAGGGCGGCAAGCTGGCTCGGAGAAGTATTAGCGAGCGTGACTTTCGCCAGGCCGAAATCCAGAATCTTGGCGTGTCCGCGCTTGGTCACAAAAATGTTGGCGGGTTTGATGTCGCGGTGGACGATTCCCTCCGCGTGCGCAGCATCCAGTGCGTCGGCGATCTCGATGGCAAGAGAAAGGATTAACTCGGTCTCCAGTGGACGCCCCGCGATCTGGTGCTTCAAAGTCAGCCCGTCCAGGAACTCCATCGCGATGAACGCCGGCCCGTGCTGATCATCGATTTCGTAAATGGTGCAGATGTTCGGATGATTGAGTGCAGACGCGGCTTTGGCTTCCCGCTGGAAGCGGTTGAGCGCTTGTGCATCGTGCGCGACATCTTCAGGCAGGAACTTGAGGGCAACAAATCGGCCCAGCTTCACATCTTCGGCTTTGTACACCACACCCATCCCTCCTCCGCCCAGCATTTCGACTATGCGGTAGTGCGAGATGGTCTGGCCGATCACTGGGCTGAAATCTTAGGACCAGAGGGAAGGCAAGTCAATGAATGGCGGAGAGGTTCGCACGCTCATTGAACGCCGCGCCGAACGTATATGAGATACGTTGTAGTCTTATCCCACCAGGACTGCACCTCCGTTGACATTGAAGATTTCGCCGGTAATGAAGCCGGCGTGTTCGGTGCAGAGGAAAAGCACGGGCGCGGCGATTTCTTCGGGTTTGGCGACGCGGCCGAGGGGGATGGTGCGGCGAATTACTTCTCCGGTTCTTGGATCGTCAAGCGCCGGCCGGGACATATCGGTATCAACCCAGCCAGGGGCGACACAGTTCACATAGATGCTGGACGACGCGAGTTCGGCGGCGAGACTTTTGGTGAAGCTGATGATTGCGCCTTTGGTGGCGGAGTAGTCGGCGTGGAAGGCTTCGCCGCGCTGTCCGCTGGTGGAGCTGATGAGGACGATGTGGCATGGGCCGGCGCGAGGCTGGGACTTCATTTGTGACTTCATTTGTTCGACCGAATATTTGACGAGGCCGAAGACGGCGTCGAGGTTGATGGAGAGAGTTGAGCGCCATTGCTGATCGGACATTTTTTCGATAGCGATATCTTCGGCGGGCCAGACGCCGTGGTTGGCGACGAGGATGTCCAGGCGTCCGAAATGCTTGACGGTGGTATTGATGAGAGTGCGAGCTGAATCTGGGCCGTTGAGTTTCGCGGCGATGGCGTGGCAGTCGGCGCCGCATTCTTTGGCGAGAGCTTCGGCTTGTCCGCGGGCTTTCTGGTAGCTAAAGGCGACCTTCGCGTCGGCCTGCGAGAACATGCGGACGGTGGCCGCTCCGATGCCGCGGGAGCCTCCTGTAATAAGGGCGACTTTGTTGGACAGTGAAAGAGGGATGGACATGGGGGATAGTTTCCAGTTTCCTGTGCGCAGTTGCAAGTCAGGCCCGGGACACATCCTCCGCTTCGATTCCACCTCAGATGTAGTCCTGCTGCAGGAATCGAAGCCCTGACCCGCACGTTGCACGCCGCCAAACGGAAAAACGGAAAAACTAGAAACTGTCTTGGGGTTGCGAGGCTTGTTCAGCCTTTAATTCCCGCAACAGTAATCGCACCAGCATTCCGTCAAAGCGTGTTCCGCTCATCTTGGAGAGTTCGTCGAGCGCCTGCTCGGGGGTGCGGGCGGCGCTGATCGACTGCTCGGTGAGCATGTTGGCGTAGGCGTCGGAGAGGGCGACGATGCGCGCCCAGAGAGGGATCTGTTCGCCTTTGGCGGCGTCGGGATAGCCGCTGCCATCAAAGCGTTCATGGTGGTGCTCGATCGCCTGACGCATCATGGCGCTGCGCGGCAAGATGGCGACGATTTCCGCGCCCACGCGGGCGTGCATACGGACGAGGAAAAATTCATCGTCCGAGAGCGGGCCTGGTTTGTTGAGAATGCGTTCGGTAACGAAGATTTTTCCAACATCATGCACCCGCGCCGCGTAGACGAGATCGGAAGTTTCTTCCGGGGGCAGATGCAGAGCACGGGCCAGAATTTCGGTATAGCGCGCAACCATGTCTCCGTGGCCGGAGGTGCGCATCTCGCGGGATTCGGCGGCTCGGCTGAGAATTTCGATGGATTCCTTCAGCAGCGCGACATTACAGTCTTCCTCTCCGCCGCAGAGCTTAACCAGCATGGAAGTGAGTTCTTCGAGATGCTCGGGGCCGTTGTGCTCGCGCTGGAGGAAGCCTTCGATGTAAGAAGAAATCTGCTGTCGCTGGGCGGCAAACTCGGCGCTCTCGGCAAATTCTTCGGCGGCCGAGACGCGATTGCCTCCGGAGCGCTTGGAGACGTACATGCCGGCGTCGGCGACGCGGATAATATCTTCGATGGAGAAGCCGTGAGTGGGGAAGCTGGCGACGCCGAAACTACCAGTAATGTGGTGCTCGGCGAGCATGGGATCGGTGGCGATCCACTGGCGAAGGCGCTCGGCGAGGACCTCGGCTTGGTCGGGCCCGGTTTCGGGCATAAGGACGACGAACTCGTCTCCGCCGTAGCGGGCGACTACGTTTGATTGGCGGGACTTCTGTTCGAGCAGACGTCCCACGCGAGCGAGCAGGAGGTCGCCCTCGAAGTGGCCCCGGGTGTCGTTCACTTCTTTGAATTTATCGAGATCGATGAGCACGACGGAGAACGCTCGTCCGGAGCGGGAAGCCCGCTTCCATTCGGCGGAGAGAGATTCCCAGAAGAAGCGGCGGGTTTTGATCCCGGTCAGGCCATCGGTGATGGATTGCTGCTGCAGCTTCTGGAATACGAAAGCGTTGTGCAGGGCTGTGGCCAGCAGGTCGGCGAGGGTGTTGAGAATGAGGACGTCTGGCGGCGAAAACGCGCTCTCTTCGTGGCTTTCGATGTTGAGCGCGCCCAGGAGGGTTTCGCCATAGGTGATGGGGATGCAAAGGACCGAGCGCGATTGAGGGAGAACGGCGCCGATCTGGCCTTCGACTCCGTTCTGCACCAGAGCGCGCTCACCAGTGCGGGCCACCCGGCCCAGAATGCCGCTTCCGAGCGGAACTCGCTTGCCCATGGCATGGGCGGTGGTGCCGGCTTCGGCTTTGATTTCGATCTCCTTGGTGCCGTAGTCGAGCAGTCCGATGCCGAGGTGATCGAAACTGAAATTTTTCTGAATTTCGGCGACGATCTGGCCGAGCATGTGGACAGGATCGTCGCTGGAAATGGCGGTGCGCGAAATATTGTTGAGGAATGCGAGTTGGC
>JASIKQ010000612.1 GCA_030049565.1 Candidatus Sulfotelmatobacter sp. | reverse complement strand
TGCCCCGGATCCCGCTTCCGGCGCCGGGCCCGGTACCCAATGACCGGGAACACTCGGCACGCTGCCAGCTGGGACTGCCGTGCCACTTTGCCCACCAGAAGCGTTGGCGCCCTCGGCTGCGGCGATCAACTGCAACAACTTTTGCGGATCATTCAACCACTGCTTGAACTCTGGTCCAAGGGTTTGCGCGGCGATTTGCGCGGCCACACTGATATCGCCGGTCAAGGGATCAGCGGCAACAAACTTTACTTCATTGATCTTGATCGTGCTCTGTTTGCCGCCGTTGCTGAGCGCTTCTTTGATTTGTTTGGATACGTCCTGAGCCTTTGATCCGGCTAGCGTGAAGGCCCGAACTAGGCGGGTGAAATCTTCGATAGTTACATTTTTGGAAAAGTGTAGGCTGGCCAGTCCGGCCGTGGTTAATAACTGTCCAAAGCTGCGCTCGACTTGACCGCTTTCCAGTGGCACTCCATCCAGCAACAGCTTATTGTCCGAAACCCCCAACAGAAATCCGCCTTCACCGGCCGAAGGCAGTCCGTTTTGCAACTCGTTCCAGGCGACTTCAAACTGGGCCTCCGTGCGCTTGTGATCGTAACCGTACATGCGCGCGTACTTAATCAGGATGTTAAGACTGTGAACGAAAGCGCGCGCGGAAGCGGTGCGGTTGGCGTGAAATGTCGTCGCGTCGGTGATAAGACACCCCTCGACCCGCAGCTCTGGCTAGGGCAGCGGTAGGCAATAGCAGGTTAAATCCAACCGTAAGCCGCCGCACATTACTGAGGTAATGCAAAAAGTCGTCGGAAGAGCAAGAATGCGGACTGTACTGTGGTTCGCAAGAACCGGCAAAGCTCGCAAGGCTGGTGCAGGTGCCTGAAAAGATCCACCGTGAGCAGCTCGTTCCCACCGCCGCACTAGCGTTCTGCGGCGTCTCCGGCGAGAATAGAGTGTTTTAGATTCCTATCTTCATGGAACTGTGATGGCGTCCAGCGCTCCCGCAATTCGCCCAACCAAAACCACGGGGCTCCGCTACTGGATGCTGCGTGTGCTGGAAGAATGCGATCGCGTTTCTGCCGGCTTTGAAGCCGACCCGGTTCACGATCTTCGCGTCTCCATTCGCCGCTGCCGCTCCATGGCTGATGGCCTCATGGCGCTCGATCCCGACCCTAATTGGAAGGCGATGAAAAAGGCCGGCAAACGCCTGTTTCAACGGCTGGGAGCCCTGCGCGATATTCAGATTATGATGGAATGGATTGAAAGGCTAAGCCCAGACATCGAAGGCTCTGCCGCTGGAGATAGACAGGCCGAGTTTTCCGCGGTCGCCCGAGCATCAAATCCGAACGATGGAAATGTCGCCGACCCAGGCGGAGTCGAGAATCAGCCTCACCATGGGCATCATTCCGCAGCTCACGCTCTGCGGCATATTCTTCGCGGGCGCGAACACGAGCAAAAACTGGAAGCCCAGGCCGCGCTTGAAGAATTCGACCGGAAACAGTGGCGCCACTGGAGCAAATCTCTTGCTGCACGCGCGGCGCACTTTCGTCCGGGTAGCGCCCTGTTCAAGCATCTCGCCCTCGAGCGCTGGACTGCAGCTCGCGAACTGCACCGTCGCGCTCTGCACAACCGCTCGCAAACCGCTTATCACAGTCTGCGGATCGGCATTAAGCGATTCCGCTACATTGTGGAGAATTTTCTTCCCCCCGAACACAAAGCCTGGAGCAACGATCTGAAAGAGATGCAGGATTTGCTCGGCGAAGTTCACGACCTGGATGTGCTGTGGGCCACTGCGGTTTCGTGCCATGTCTTCGCGGATGCCGAATCGCGTAGCCGCTGGCACAAACGAATAATCGCCGAGCGCACCAAGCGCATCGACCGCTACCGCGCCAGAATGATTGGGTCCGGTTCTCGGTGGAGCGTTTGGCGTGCCGCACTCCCACAAGGCAAGCAAATTCAATCACTTACGTTGCGACGGATGAAGCTTTGGGCGAATGGGCTTGATCCGGATTTCGCGCACTCCGAACGCGTCGCCAGCCTGGCGTTGCAGTTGTATGACGGCCTCGTGGCTTTCGGGTGGAGGACGGCTGTCGGAGCCGCTTCGGCCCGCTCTAGTCTGCTTGCTGCCGCACTGCTACATGACGTTGGGAAGACGCAGGGTCAAAAGGGGCACCAAAAAGTTTCCTATGACTTGATTCGCGCTCACGGCACTCCACTGGGCTGGCACTCCTCGGATGTGGAGCGTGCGGCGATCGTTGCCCGCTTTCACTGCGGAGCGCTGCCGAACAAAAAGCATAGGTTGCTGCGCGATCTGCTGCCCAACGAGCAGCGAGCCACCATCCAGCTTTCCGCGGTACTGAGGCTGTCGAACGCTTTTGATGCCACCCACGACGGCCACATTCGCCAAATTCAGGTGGAAGACAATCGAAAGAAACATGCCCGGTTGAACCTCCAGGCTATACAGTCGAAGAATGGATTTAACCACAGTGGGGACGGTCCGCTGGTTATTGCCGCCAAAGGTTATTCGCCATTCGGTCCCTGCGCGCAAACCATTGCCGCCGAACGGCACTTGCTGGAGACGGTTCTGCATCGCGCCGTGCTGGTTAGAGCCCTGAAGGATCGTTCCCGATAACTGATCCGTGCTTTAAGGTGGACTCGCCTATGCTTTCGCATGCTTATGCACTTCCACCGTACTCCACGTCTTATCGGCCGCATGGCAAAGATTTTCCAGCGGGCAGTCGATGCACTTGGGATTGCGGGCGTAGCAGAGCTTGCGACCATGCCAGATGATCTGGTGCGCGAACAGAATCCATTTCTCGTGCGGAATGATGCGCATCAGATCCTGCTCGATGTCCTTGGGATCGCTTTCGGTAGTGAGCTCGAGCCTCCGCGAAATGCGAGTTACGTGAGTGTCGACGACTACCCCATCTGCAATCTTGAACCACGTGCCCAGCACCACGTTCGCGGTTTTCCGTGCCACGCCCGGCAACGTGAGCAGGTCGTTCATGTTCATTGGAACTTGGCCGCCGAAGTCGGCAACGATTTTTTTTGCCGCTCCCACCACAGATTTTGATTTATTGCGGAAGAATCCGGTCGAGCGGATGTCCGGTTCAAGCTGCTCCGGCGTAAGAGCGGCAAAAGCCTCGACGGTTGGATATTTGCGGAAGAGTTCTGGAGTGACTCGGTTCACGTTCACGTCGGTAGATTGGGCGGAGAGAATGGTCGCGACCAGGAGTTCCCACGCGGTGGCATGAGTCAGGGCGCAGGTGACGTCAGGATAAAGCTCGTCCAGCCGCTTCAGAATTCCGGCTACGCGCTCCGGTGCGATCGGATTATATGCGCGCCGCGTGGCTTGTGCCTTGGGCACGGTTTGGTCTCGCCCGCGCGGTCGTTTTGCGGCCAAAAGCTTGCTTTGAGCTTGCCGGATTGGCGCTCGTGCTACACGGTCCTGACGTCCGCTGCGAGCCGGCCGGCGGGGTGTTACGCCACGGGGCATGACGAAACATCTTAGCAGAGGACAATTGTTCGCGTGTTGAGGCTCAGGTTTGAAATTTCCATTAAGGCGCGGACGCATCTGATGGGCGATGGTACGGCCAATCGAGAGTCCGAAATAACCACTCGACCCTCCGTAACCTCCGCGGTCATTGACGCGCCCCACGGGCATCGCTACTCTTGAATTAATCTTAACTAAGGAAAGGTACCGTGGCCCTAACTTCCATCCAGCTCGGGCAAGTTTGGCGCAGCGACGCCGATGGCCAGGATTATCTGGTCACCAAGGTCTATAACGAAGTGTTCACGCAATACGCTATGCTGCGCCCCGCAGGGATTACCGCTCCTGATGCGCCAACTGTGCGCATCAAAGTCACAAAAGGCCCTCAAGGCGCAGCCCTGCCCGGCTATACCTTTACGCAGGAAGGCTCGTTCTGAGAGCTCACACTGCCCGTCCTGAACAGCGGTTTCCGCCGCCAATTTCCGATAAACTGAATGAACAGTTCCCAGGTCTCCAGAGCAACACTGATAATCGGGAACCCACAGCCGAGAATCATCGTCCGAATGACCGAAAAAATTCTTGCTCTCATCTTTGTCTTCATCAACTCGGTAATCAGCATGACTGGCTATGCCGGCGTCCTAGTCCTGATGGCCATCGAATCAGCGTGCATCCCGTTGCCCTCAGAATTGATCATGCCCTTTGCCGGATATCTGGTCTTCACCGGTACTTTCAAGCTGCTATGGGTAGCCACAGCAGGCGCGCTGGGCTGCAATCTCGGCTCGCTCGTTGCCTATGAAATCGGCTGCTACGGCGGGCGCCCTCTGGTCGAGCGCTATGGCCGCTGGATTCTCATGGGCCGCCGCGAACTGAACATGGCGGACCGGTTCTTTGCCAGATGGGGATACCTCGCAGTCTTCATCGCCAGACTGCTGCCGGTTATTCGCACTTTCATTGCCCTGCCTGCGGGCGTAGCCCGCATGCCGCGTGGGCGCTTTCACATTTACACGTTTCTAGGTTCCTGGCCCTGGTGCCTGGGCTTGGCCTATCTCGGCATGAAGCTCGGCCAAAACTGGCGCGAGCTAGGCACGTACTTCCACAAATTCGATGCGGCGATTATGGCAGCGCTGGTAGCGGCAGTTGTTTGGTTTGTATGGAGCCACTGGCAGAACCGCCTGGGACGTGAAGCGTCCGCGCTCGGGCGTCAGCAGCCTGGCTCTACCGAGGGCTAACCGAATCGCCGCAGGCGGTCATGCGATCATTGTGCCAAAGGAGTTCCTTGCGCGGGGCCTCCCGCGACCAGATCGGTTTTGACGGTGGATTTCTGATTGGGCGCAAGGTCGATTTCAGTTTCGAAAGTTTGATAGCCCGGCAAAGTGATGGTGATTTTGCGCTTGCCGGGTTCGACGAGCAGACCCTTACCGAGCCCATTAAATTCGCCAACGTGGCCGACGAAGACACCGTCGACGAAAACGGCGGCGCGGTTGGGCCGTACGTCGAGTTTTATTTCCGCCGTGACCCGCGGCAACCGAATCCGGATGTCTTTTTCCATCTTGACCGGAATAATCTGCTTCTGGCCCGCCCGCACCGAGACCGTTTGAGTGAAATCCAGATATCCCCCCTGGCGCACGGTAATCTCATGCGTGCCGGGAAGCAGCAGCAGCTTCTTCGATCCCTTTAACTCGCCGAGATAGCCGACGTACTGGCCGTCGACCCACACTCCCGAAGTATTCTCCACCTTGGACGCGCCTTCGAGTTCGATCTCTCCCAAGATCTTGTCGTCGGCATGAACGAATGGAAGCAGCGATAAGCTGAGTGTAACTAGGCAGAAGAGAAGGCCGGTTTTGCGGGTGAGATTCATAGCAACCTCCGCGCCTCTTGTGAGATGACAGATGCGGCGGAAAGGTAGCTGGAATCGGGACCGGCTGGGGCAGCAAGGTTGGCCGGAGCGTGACGGAAAAGATTCACTTCCCGCCGGAATAAGCCGCAATTTCCGTCAGAACGTCTTGCGGAACATCCAGAACAACGATCCTGACAGCAGCATGGCTATGGGCAGGGTAAGCACCCACGCAAGCGCCAGATTGCGTACTGTGGACCACTGAATTCCAGAATTATTCGCGGCCATGGTTCCGGCGACGCCGGAGGAAAGAACGTGCGTCGTGCTCACGGGAAGCCCGAAGCCGTCAGCGGCTCCGATGGTGGCCATGGCGGTAATTTCAGCCATTGCGCCCTGGGCGTAGGTGAGGTGGCTCTTGCCGATTTTTTCTCCAACGGTGATTACGATGCGCTTCCAACCGACCATGGTGCCCAGACCCAGCGCCATTGCTACGGCGACTTTTACCCACAAAGGAATGAAGCGGGTGGAGTGGTCAATGTGCTTTTTGTAGTTGGCCAGAATGGCGACATCGGCGGCGGCAAACTGAGGCTTGCCGTTTTTCTGCATCAGGCGGATGGCTTCACTGACAAGATACATGTCGTTGCGGAAGTTGCGCACCCGGTCGTTGGGGATGTTCTTCATCTCCTTGTAAAGAGCGATCTCGTTTCCCATGTCGCTGACCAGGGTGCGAAGGGCGAGCATGGTGTTGGGCGTGAAGTTCTTGGTGCGGATGTAATCGGTGACATCTTCACGAGCATCGCCGATGACCGCATCGGGACTGACGTATTTAGTGAGGGCGTCTGCGGCCTGCATGGAAACGGCTATG
>JASIKQ010000611.1 GCA_030049565.1 Candidatus Sulfotelmatobacter sp. | reverse complement strand
GCTCGCCGCGTCTCTCGCCGAAGCGGACGAGTTGGTCAAAATGGCGGCCAAGCACCACCGCATCGCTCAAGTCGGGCATCTCGAGCGCTTCAATCCCGCCGTCCGCGCGACCATTCCATTGCTCTCTCAGCCAATGTTCTTCGAGGTGCACCGCCTGAGCGTTTTTACGCCGCGTTCGCTTGACGTTGACGTCGTGCTTGATCTCATGATCCACGACCTCGACATCGTGCTTTCTTTTGTCGACTCTTCAGTAAAAGAAGTCCGTGCCGTCGGCCTCCCCATTCTTTCTGGCAAAGTCGACATCGCGAATGTCCGCCTGGAATTCGATTCTGGATGCGTGGCCAACTTCACCGCCAGCCGAGTTTCCACCGAGCGTGTGCGCAAGCTCAGATTCTTTCAGCCCAGCCAATATATTTCGGTCGACTACGGCCGCCAGGAAGTTCTCGTGTTCACCGTCGGCGCTGGTGGAAAGGCAGCCGGCGCTCCTAGTGTGAATCCGCAAATTCAGGTCGCCAAGCCTCCGGTTACCTCCGGGGAACCGCTGCACGCCGAGCTGAAGGCTTTCCTTCATGCCATTCGCGACCGGTCAACGCCGGTGGTCTCTCTCGAAGATGGCCGCCGCGCCCTGGCTCTGGCCCTTCAAATTGTGGATGCCATTCGCGAACACGTAAGTAAAGTCGGCCTCGCCACCATGGCGAACTCTTAACGTACCAGTTCCCGCGGGAAGCTCAAAAAGAAGATTCCGGTTCTGGCGCATGTTGATTAAACTTTTCGCTTGACTGTAAGAATTTACTTATATAAGTTATAGGTTATGAAGATACTGAATCTCAATGCCGCTTTTTCGGCATTGGCTGATCCCACCCGGCGTGCAATTTTGGCGCGTCTGGCCACGGGTGAAGCAACAGTGATGGAGCTGGCCGAACCATTCGAGATGACGCAACCTGCGATCTCACAACATCTGAAGGTGCTCGAAGATGCGGGATTGATTGTTCGCCGGGTGGATGGTACGAAGCGCCCTCGTCGGTTGGCAAATGCCGGCATCGACGCCATGGACCAGTGGCTGGCAATGCTGCGAAAGGCGCTGGAGAAAAACTACGACCGGCTGGATGAAGTATTGGCCGGTATGGAACAAAAGAAAGCTCAGAAAAAGATCAAAACAGGAGAAAAACGATGAACAAGCTGATGCTGAAGACTGAAGGTGACACGAACGTAATCGTGACGCGAGGGTTCGCGGCATCCCCCGAAGCCGTGTACCGCGCCCATACCGACCCGAAATTGATCCAGAAATGGCTTCTTGGCCCCGAAGGCTGGACCATGCCCCTCTGCATCAATGAAGCACGGCCAGGCGGGAAATTTCGCTACGAATGGAAGAACGGCAAGGGCGATGGATTTCACATCACGGGCGAATATCTCGAACTGGAACCCTATAGCCGAATCGTGCATGTCGAGCGGATGTTCCTGTCAGATCCGACGCCAGATAACCACGTCGAGACGAGGTTTGATGCAGATGGCACCGGCACATTGATGACCATGCGCATGACCTTGCCCGACGCTCAGACGCGTGCGGCTATGCTCGCGACAGGCATGGAGCGCGGAATGGAAGCCAGCTACGCGAGACTGGAAGGGATGATCTAGATTGCCCGCATCCTGTGAAGTCTTTGGGAAAAGAACAGCTATTCTGAGACTGAGGTCGATGACGGACCCGCCGCAAATGATCGAACCGGCCTCCTGGCTGGCGATTCTCGCGACTGCCGTAACGACCTTGAGCTGATGGTCTACATATACTGAGTCCGAGTTTTCGCCCGCCTGTCGCGTGGTCACGGAGCGCTTTTACAAATGTTGACACACGCAAGTCCCACGCCATTTGTAAAGAGCCAAATCCGGCAAAAGATGCGAAAATAAAACTAGCTTGGCCCTCCCCATCGTTGGGGACATCCGGCCGCGCGCCGGATGCAACGTAGCGGAGGGGATTAGTGTCTAACGGCTAAGCGTAGCTCATGCCCATTACGCAGATTCCATTCCAGGATCCGGTCGCTTCTCCCGAGAAGCCGCAAGCGGAACAACTCGGACTCTACGACCGCCAGGAATGGGAAACTGCCTACCGCGAGTTGGATGACGATGCGCGCGTTCCCCATCTGCTCATTCAATTGCAGGATGACCTGGCGCGCTCGCGCCGTCGCGAAGCCGCCTGGATTTCCATCATTGTTCACCTGCTGCTGATCATCTTCATCGTTAAGTTCGAAACTCTGGAAAAGTATTTTCCCTGGATGCACTCGATGGTAGTGGCGGTACGCACCAATCCATTAGAGGGCAAGGAGGTCACTTTTTTGGCGCTTCCGCCCGACGCGCAGAAGCTGCCGCAGAAGCCCCGGACAAACATTCTCGGCGATAAAGATCGCATCGCCACAACGCGCCATCCGGAACTGGATCCCAAGGAGTTGCGCAAGGCGTTGGCCACCCCACCTCCTGGCAGCCCGGGGTTAAATGCTCCGCAGGTGATGCAGCAGCGGCCGCAGTCTGCGTCGCCCGCAGTCGCACAAAATCAGCCGCAGAGCACGCAACCACAGCCGCCGGAGTCCAATCAACAAACGGCGCAACTGCAAATCCCTGCGCGGCCAAACGTCGCCAATGTGTTTAAAAAGTACGCCGCCCCTGAATCGGCTGGATCTCAGATTGCGGAAGCCGGCCGCGCCGTCGCCGCCGGACGTGGCAGCCAGCCGGGCGATGGCGGGGATTTTGGCTTGAATACGCCCGCTCACGGTCGACAGCTAGGCAATCTGGAAATTCTCAGCGATACGATGGGCGTCGATTTTGGACCATATTTGCAGCGGGTGCTGCATGACGTGCGCGAGAACTGGTACCGGCTGATTCCAGAATCGGCCGAAATGAAGAAGGGCAAGCTGGCCATCGATTTCGCCATCATGCCCGACGGAACGGTGCGAGGGCTGCAGGTCACGGTCTCGTCGGGTGACGTCGCGCTCGACCGTCCCGCCTACGGCAGCATTACCGCGTCCGATCCATTTCCACCGCTCCCCAGTGAGTTCAAGGGACAATATTTGGGACTGCGCTTCCGCTTCTCCTACAACCCTTCCAAAGAAGATCTGGAATAACTAGCCTACCTCAGCTCTTCCGCAGCCGTATTGACCCGTCCCCGGTGCGAATCGTCAGGAGCTTTCCGCCGCCGTTCATCTTGCCGTGAATTTCGCCTTCGCGAATCTTGCCTTCGGTTGTAATCGGCATGTCCAGATCGATATGTCCATCGCCGGTGTGCAAGTCCACATCGGCAGCAAGATTATCCGGAACCTCCAGCGTAACCGTGCCGTCGCCGCTTTCCAGCCGCCAACCGGCTGTCAGAGCCGATCCCTCCGTTGCCCGAGCGTCCACACGGCCATCGCCAGTCTTCAAATCAAGCTCGTCAAAACGGCCGTTGGCGCGGATGTGCCCGTCTCCCGTCACCACGCGCAGTTTGCCATCTACGCTGTTGGTCTCGACTGCGCCGTCGCCGCTGCGCAAGGTCATATCGCCTTTAAGACTGCTGAGATCGATGCTGCCGTCATCCGTGTGTAAGTCCACCTGGCCCTCGCGCGGCATGTGGATGTCGATATCAACGCGCCTGGAATTGCCCCAGTTAATGATGATTCCATGCGAGTGGGGAAAACGCACATCGATCTCGACCATGTCCCCTGTCTGATGTTCCTCGATGCGGATGCCGCCGTCACCGATTTTGTAGCGAGTCGTCGTCACCTTGGCGTCGATCGTCTTCTGGTCCCAGGTGGAAACGTGAATGTTGGCGTCTGACGTGTCTACCCGCAGGTCGGGCTTGCCCGCAATCGCGTAAGTCTTCGACCATTCATCCGCCCGCGCCGGCAACGCGGCGAAGCAGAATATGGCGGCAATCGCGAAAGCCATCAATAGACTGCGTTTCATCCAAGGTTTCATAGGATACCCTCCGCAAGCGGGCACACTGCACGCCACCTCTTAGACGAGTATACGAAGGTTCAGTAAGTCTGGTTCCCTAGTTGGGGCCGGACCGGACCCCAAACGGCAGACTCCTGTTTGCCTGGATCTCCGTTTTCCCCTCACAACCGTGACAACCCTGTACAGGGTTTTCTCATCCGATTGCCCGCCACTCCATTCGTCTACGCAAAGTTCGTCCCGCCTGCTGGCGCCGGAAGCTTCGTCCGCACCTACGGGCGCACAAGATTGTTTAAACAGGCGCAACGCTGTCGAGATCGCCTGACCAGAAGAGCTTTCCGCGTACGAGGGGAAATGGCCGATTTCCTAGGCGATGAGCTTGCTTTCCGGGTGATAGGGGCGGAACTCGTTCCACCCGTAATCGACGCTGCCACCCAGCCCGCAATCGAGTGCGTGCCGCCTGTGGTTGAGCCTGTTGATTCAGCCGAGCGGCAATCGCTGCCGTCGTTTTTCATCGTTGGCCCTCCCCGAACCGGTAGCACGTGGCTATACGAAATCTTAAGCACATGTACTCGCTTGCCCGGACCGTCGAAAGAAACCAGATTTTTCGATGTTCATTACCACCGTGGGCTAACGTGGTACCTGGCTCATTTCCCGTCGTCCAATGAGAATCAGCGAACCGGAGAGGTAGCTCCCACCTATTTTGCCTCTGCGCCGGCGCGGGAGCGAATAGCCCTGACCGTGCCCACCGCCAAAATCGTTTGCGTTTTCCGTAATCCTGTGGAGCGTCTGATCTCCCTCTATCGCCTGAAACGCGCCTACGGCATCATTCCCTGGCCGCTGGAGCAAGCCATCGAACGCGATTCGGAGCTGATGGAATCGAGCAACTACGCCGGCAATCTACGCCTTTGGCAACGCTCATTCGGTGCCTCCAATGTTTGGCCCGGCATCTACGACGATCTTCAGGCACGTCCTCAAATGTTTATGGACGCTCTCGCCGATTTTATTGGATTCTCCCGCTTCCAGCTGGCGCCTTCACAGCGGACTTTAGTGCACGATTCCGAACACATGACTCATCCTCGCAGTTACTATCGCACGCGCCTGGCTCTGCTGATGGCCGACTGGTTCAAGGCGCGGCGTCTCAACAAGGTTGTCGTCGCCCTGAAGCGCTCGCGGGTGCGCAATCTGGTACTGGGTGGGGGAACTCCTTTCAAGGCACCCAAGCCGCAAGTTCTGCGATGGCTCTACCAAAAGCTGAGGCCCGAAGTCGAAGCTCTGGAAGCCATGCTCCACCGCGATTTGTCAGCGTGGAGACATCCCAAGCACGTCGAACTCGGTTGTTAAGAATTATTTGCCCCGCACTACCGCCTTGTCTGCCCCCATGTTGTCGTACCGATCATAGGCGCGCACCACGACTACGTGCTCGGAAGGTCTCGAGCCATCTTTTTCTGGCGCCGGAACAACATTGAAATCATAATTTTCGATCCTTGCATCCGAGAGCTGTCCCACCGGCTCGACGTACTTCCAGTCCCCGGCGTCAACGGAGAATTCTGCCCGCCGTATATCGGAAAAATTGTCCACCGCGCGGAAGGTCACATGAATTTCCCCTCCTTCGAGGGAAGCAGTCAGATTCTCAATACGCGGCGGAGTGGTATCAACTTCAAACCGCCGGCTTTCTCTCGATGCGGTCAATGCTTCTCCCGGCGAATGCGACGGCGCATCCGACGCGATAACTTTCACCGTGTATCCACCATCCGGTAACAGGCTCGCATCGAACGAGTACGCCTTGTCGCTCAGATTGTCCTTGAGGAGCAGCCAGCGTGTATCACCGTCGCCGCGGTAGTAGAGCGCATAGACGAGCTGGTCGTCATTGTCATCGTGCGCGCTCCACTTCACTCCAATGGAATCGCGGTCATGCGAACTCGCAGGCGGAACTTCGTAATGTTGTATCCCTCCCGAAAAGGATCCACTCGAATATGCTCCCGTGTCCATGACGCCACTGCTCGACGCTTTAGGTAGCGATTGGTACTTTATCCCCACCTGTACCGTCACCTCGTCAATGACGGGAGCGACATTTTTGGGCAAATAGTTCAGGACCACGCTATCCACCGCGGGCGCCGTGCCGCCCGGGTGTAGCACGGCTTTCCACTGCGCATAGCGCGCCGCTGGAATACCCGTTTCCGCTTTCTTGCTCACATCGATCTTTTTCCAGGGACTCCAATTCCGATCAGGATTGTCCACGTTTCCGCTGCGCGCATACAGTTCGATATTGCCTGCCCCGCGAAATTCCGCCCGCCCCCACCGCGAAAAAATCTTGGCATCGAACACGTCGCTTTCATAGCTGCCTTCGGCCTCGGGCCCAGGACCCAGCAAAAAGACCTTCCCTAAATTACTCGTCGCCGCAAACAAACCTCCGTTCGGAGCCTTGGCAAACGCGGTAATCTGCGAAGCCGGTGCCTTCAGCAGATCAGAAAACTCTTCCAGCCCGGTAAGGGCGAAAATATGTCCGCGATTGCCAGTGCCCGCGAGCAAGCGGCCCTGGGAATCGAAGGCCAGCGCGTAAACGATATCTTCATGCGAACTCCACAATTGTTCGGGCGAGCCATCGGGAGCGATGCGGTATACATCGGAACCACCGCTACCCACACCTCCGGGTAACGGAAACGGCCCAGAAACCGGGGGCACGCTGGGCGCAGGCGTCATCGTCAAACCCGGGGCCTGAGGGGCAGCACTGGGCGCCGCATTTGGGCTGGCATTCAGAAAAGTTGATGGCGTGCTGGAGGCACCTTGTCCGCTTCCGCCTCGCTTTTCACCGACCGCAGCCGCATAGATGTTGCCGGATCGGTCGAGCGTCAGCGCCGTAATCTCTTTCTTCGGTGCACTGTATAAGACGAACGCTTCGCCGGCAGGAGAAATGCGGTAAATGAGTCCGCTGCCGTCGGAGCCGGCGATCAGATTCTGTTGCGCGTCAAACGCCAGCGCCCGAATGTGACTTTCGTCGCTTTTGAAGAAGAGCGAATGCTCACCTTTCGGAGTGACGCGAAAAATTTCGCCGTGATCGCCCGTGGCGACATAAAGATTCCCTGCCCTGTCGAGCGCCAGATCCCAAATATATTTGGTTCCCGGCTCGAAATAGATAGACGAATTCCACGAAGGATCAACGCTCGGCTTGGCCGCTTCTTTGTCTTTATCTTTGTTTGACGACGCGTCTTGCACATCCGCCGAAGAGTTCGTTGCCTTGCCTTCCAGCTTATGTTCCAGCTTGTAAACTTTTCCGTCGGGTGCAGTCGCCGCGTAAATGACCCCATTGGGGGCCGTTTGCAACGCCTGCACCTGCAACTCTTTGGGCTCAAAGATGATCGTTGCCTTGCCGTCAGGGGTGATGCGATAAACGCGCGCTGGCGCTCCCGCCGCCGCGTACACAACACCGGCATCATCGGATGCCATGGCCCAGATGTAAGTGGAAGGAGTGGCATACAAGTTTTTGAACGTGGGCGCCAACTCCAGCCCGCCCGCGCTTCGAATGGCGACTCCCGTGGCGTTACCCTTGGTCAGTTCGTCAAATTTCGACTGCTCCCAAACCCGCGTGCCTTCGGCAAAAGCCGCAGGTGAAGTTACGTTTGCACTCAGGGTCGTAAGAATCAAACTAGCAACGAGAAAGAGCAGAATCCTACGCAAACTCAACAATTCCGTACCTCGCAGTGTGATAGTGGGGAACCCTCAGGTTATCACGCCCAGCCAACTCATTCGCTCGTAGCATGACTTAACGAATACGAGAGCCAGCGCTTCGGAGGCCGTGATATCGTTAACTTTCATGCCTTCCCCGCGCCAGGAATTGCTGCGTCTGCTCGCCTGCAAGTCTTTTCAGCTCGGCAACTTCAAATTGTCCTCGGGAGCGACTAGCGACTACTACATCGACTGCCGCACCACCACGCTCGATGCCAAAGG
>JASIKQ010000610.1 GCA_030049565.1 Candidatus Sulfotelmatobacter sp. | reverse complement strand
ACATGATGAACGCGACCTCAATTGCGTTCGACCGGCTCGGACAGATGTATGTTTCTTCGCGGCATGATGGCGCGGTTTATCGCGTGGCGTCGAACGGGACTATGACTACCTATGCCGAAGGCATGGGAATCGCTACCGGCATTGCTTTTGATCGCGATCAGAATCTGTATGTCGGCGACCGCAGCGGAACGATTTTCAAAATCGGTCGCGATCAGCAGGTATTCGTCTTCGCCACGCTGGAGCCCAGCGTTTCGGCGTACCATCTCGCTTTCGGCCCGCAGGGAGACTTATTCGTCACCGGGCCAACCACATCAAGTTTTGACTGTGTGCACAGAATCGATCCCCACGGCACCGTCAGTGTGTTTTATCGTGGCCTGGGCCGCCCGCAAGGGTTGGCTTTCGACGTCGATGGAAATCTCTATGTGGCGGCGTCGCTGGCGGGCAGACGCGGGATTGTAAAGATCACTCCCGCGGCCAAAGTGAATCTCGAAGTTGCCGGCCATGGACTTGTCGGCCTGGCCTTTGCTCCCGGCCGCAGCGTGATTCTGGCGACCAATGATCCCGGCGGCACTGGCGCCGTGCATCATCTTTCGTGGAATATTCAAGGGCTGCCGTTACTGCCGGAATGATTATCCCCCACAGATGGCGCGGTCTCACCGGATCATAGGGTGATCCCCCTTGGCTCTGCTTCATTTAAACTTCTAGCCGTGAATGCCGAGATCATCGCAGTTGGCTCCGAACTGCTGACGCCATTTCGTTCCGACACAAATTCCCTCTATCTCACCGATCAGCTTAACCAACTAGGCGTTGAAGTTATTTTCAAAAGCGTAGTCGGAGACGACTTCAAACGGCTGGTAGCAGCTGCACAACATGCTTTGTTTCGCTCGGAAATCGTCATTTTCTCGGGCGGGCTCGGACCAACGGAAGATGATCTTACGCGTGAGGCGGTTGCCGAAGCGCTCGGTCTTAGTTTGCGGCGCAATGAAGAGGTTCTTGCCGCGATTGAGCAGCGATTTTCATCGCGCGGGTGGAAGATGTCGCCGAATAACGCGAAACAGGCTGACGTTCTTGAAGGCGCAGTCGTTCTGCACAATGCCAACGGCACGGCGCCCGGACAATGGGTCAGCGGAAAATTCGAAGGACGCGACCGAATCGTTATTTTATTGCCGGGTCCTCCCCACGAGCTGAAGGCTTTGTTCGAATCGGAGTGCCGCGAACGTCTGCGGACAAAACTGCCGCCTGCGTTTCTGGCGACGCGCGTGTTGAAAGTGGCGATGCTGGGCGAATCGCACGTGGATGCGCGGGTTTCGCCGATCTACAAACGATATTGCAATGTGCAGACCACGATTCTCGCGGGAGCTGGGGAAATCGAGCTGCACTTCAAGGCCCGCGGCGACACGATGGAAGCCGCGCAGGCGCGCGTGGACGAAGCAGCCGACGCGGTTGAGGAAGAGCTCGAGGATGCCGTATATTCGCGCGACGGCCAATCCTTGGAGCAGATCGTCGGCTACTGGATGCAAATGCGCGGCGCTACTCTCGCAGTAGCTGAGTCTTGCACCGGCGGGCTGCTGGCGGAACGAATCACTTCCGTCGCCGGCAGCTCAAGGTATTTTCTGGGCGGAGCCATCGTCTACTCGAATGCGCTTAAAACCGAGCTCGCCGGAGTCCCCGCGGATATGATCGAGCGCCATGGCGCGGTGAGCCGCGAAGTTGCTGCGGCGCTGGCTGAAGGAATTAGATATCGGTGTGAGTCGACGCTTGGAGTCGGCATTACGGGCGTAGCCGGACCGGGCGGGGGTACCGCCGTAAAGCCTGTGGGTCTGGTGTTCCACGCGCTGGCCAGCGCCAGCGGCACAGAAGTGATCGAGCGCCACTTTCCCGGCGACCGCAAACGCATCCGCCGATTTGCAAGCACGCTGGCGCTGGATATGGTGCGAAGGAAGTTAATGTAGGAAGCTATCGGGTCTCAGCTATCAGCCATCAGCGGGTCGCGACATTAGGATTCTCAAACCAGCGGCCTAAGCGACACAACGAAAAGACCACTTTTGTGTCAAGCTGATAGCTGAAAGCTGACGGCTGACAGCCGTTTTCCATGCGCCTATTCGTCGCCCTCGATATCGGCAACGGCATTCGCGAGCACATCGCCCGCTTCCTCGATGGCGTGCACGGTTTCGCTCCTGATGCGCGCTGGGTACGGGCCGAGTCACTGCACGTCACTTTGAAGTTTATCGGAGAGAGGCCGGAAGAAGCGGTCCGGGAGATCAAGACGGCACTCCAAGGGATTGAAATGAGCGCAATCACCATCAACATCCGCGGCTACGGATTCTTTCCCACTGCGCGGGCGCCAAGGGTGTTCTGGATTGGCGTCGAGGCCGGTGCAGAGTTAGGCGCTTTAGCTGCATCCGTTGACGAAAAGCTCAGTCAACTGAAAATCCCCAAAGAAGAACATGCGTACAATGCACATCTGACTCTGGCGCGAGCCGCCGGCGGCTCCGGCGCGCTACGCTGGCGCAAAGGGGATGGGCCGAACCGGGTATTTCAGCGTCTGCAAGAAAAAATGCAGGCCCTGCCTACGCCTGAGTTTGGTACTATGGCGGCCCGCGAGTTTTTTCTATACCAAAGCCAGCTTGGACGCGGTGGCTCAAAGTACACCAAGCTGGCGGCGTTCCCTTTACGCTGACTCGCGAGCCGATTGCACACTTGCTGACATTACTCATCATCGCAGCTGTAAGTTATCTGCTCGGTTCGATTCCATTCGGCTATCTGCTGGTAAAAATATTTCGCGGGGAAGATGTCCGGCTGAGCGGAAGCGGAAACATTGGGGCCACGAATGTTTCGCGAAAATCGCCGGTCTTGGGAGCTATAACGCTGTTGCTCGACGCGCTAAAAGGGACTATGGCGGTAGTATTGTCCTATGTCATAGCGGATCACATGGTCGGCATTCCTTCTTACGAACAACTCGCGACAGCGGCGTTTTTCGTAGTCGCGGGCCACATCTTTCCCGTGTGGCTGAAATTCCGCGGTGGTAAAGGCGTGGCCACCGGTCTAGGCTCGTTCGCGCTGCTTGCCCCGAAAGCTGTGCTGATCGCCCTGGCCATTTTCGCAGTTGTGTTGCTGACGTTTCGTTATGTCTCGCTCGGCTCCATCATCGCAGTAGCGATTTTTCCGCTCACGGTCTGGCTGATCGGTCAGTTCGGCGCAGGAAGCTCAGGGCTAGTTTTAATAACGCTCACTTCCCTGCTCATCATCGGCCGGCATCGCGAAAACATCTGCCGGCTGCTGGCTGGGACGGAAAATCGCCTGGGAGCGGGCCGCGCCTAACCTGGATCGAGTTTTGCAACCGCCTCCCGTTGGTGGCCGTTTGGCGTAGGCTTTTGAACCTAACAGCGGATCTTTAATGGCCGGCTTGCGCGTTGTTTATTGCCGCGGCATACGTGCTGACGTAGCCGGTGTAGTTAGTAGAATCGAAGGCCGCGAACATGTCTTCAGGATAAAGCTCAACTACATTGCCTTTTCCCTCGACGAAAGGCAAAAGACAGGCCAGCGATCCCGTGTTCCGGCTTGCCGTATTTCCCGCCTTAAAGTAATTCCTGGTGCAGGTGCCTTCGCTGGGGTCGGAATAGTTAAGCGTCTGGAGCTCACGGATAGCCGGATCGTACTTTTGAAACGTGTAGCACCAATCGTTGGAACTCCCACTCCCGCTAGAGGAACAGTTGGTGACGAATGTATCCGCGGACTGCAGACCCTCGCTGCCCAGATTAAGACCGTACGACACCGCGTCGGATGCCTCCGTATCCGCCCAACTATAAGCTGGGGCAGAGATCGAGTTGCCGTTCGGCGCTACCATGAGCGGCACCTGCGATGTGAGAGTACTGCCTACATATCCGAACATCGTATCGGCGTAGCCCGTCCAGACAGTCTCAAGTCCGCTGGCGTCGTTCCCGGGGACGGAACTGAGGGTTTCCAGCTTACTAGCGCAAAATGGAAACTCCTCCCCGCTTCCGGACAGACCCATGCGGACGTACGCTATGTAGGGGCTGTAGGTACTGGCGTAGGAGTTAAAGTGAGCCACTGCGGCCTGGTAGAAATCCTCCAGGGCCACGTAAAACGGCGTTTCCCAAACTGCCGGCATTCCTGAAGTATCCCTGCTGCCACCGCCGCTCTGATTCCAGCATCGATTCTTGCCGGGTGCGCCGCTGTCCCCAGGCCAGTTGCTGCCACAGGTGCATTCATCCAACGGAGGTGTGCTGCTGGTTCCCGCAGTTGTCGCCCACGTAGGGGTGAACACATACGAGGGTGTGCCCGTGTTTGGGCTGCCGTCCGTTACTGGAGCAAGAACGATCCCGACCTTCTTATTCTTGGTCCAACCGCTCCAGCCGACGTAATTGTTCACCAGGTTATCCAGGACGCTCCAGGTGCAGGTGGAGCTGCTGGCACCGGAGGCGGGGCAGCCTGGTCCCGTTCCGGCGGAATCGCCGAGATCGATGCTTGACCACTGCACCGCAATGACCACTCCGTCCGCGCCTCCGTTTGTGATCACATCAGTCCGGTAGTCCGCTATGCAGTTAGAGCCGGTATAGTCCGGCAGGGAGCTGCATGTCTTCGCCTGGGGAGGAAAAGCTCCCAGTGCCAACATGCCCTTCGATGTCAGCACATTGAACTCGGCTACACTCGTCCCGTTTCCTGCGGAGGTTGTTACCGTGACCGTGCCCGTCGTGGCAGAGGGAACTACGACGCTGATTTCTCCGTTTCCCCAGGAGTTGTATGTCGTTACTGCTGTCCCGTTGAACTCCACCGTGCTTGAACCTCGGCTCGTACCGAAGTTGCTTCCGAAGATGGTTACAGTTGCGCCTGCGGCTCCGAAACTGGGTGAAAGGTTTGTGATGCTGGGAGCTTGGGCCTCGCCGTTGGCGGCAAGAACTAAACATGCCACCAAGGTCCACAAAGTTACTCCGCCGATTTTGAGAACTGTTCGTCCTACCATTGGAATCTCTCTTTCCCGAGATGGGGGGGGGCGGGGCCTAACTTTGACCGATAGCCTACCACACAAAAGACCGCTGCCTTCGTGAAATTTTGCTAGGAGATGCGATCTCCCGACTAGCTTTGCGAGATAAGCGCGGGTGAGTACGAACTGCTCTACGAGAAGGTCGACTTACCTCTTCCGGGGGAGTGTATCCCTCCACTTCTTGTTCCACCTCTAAGGCCGCCGAGCCGGTTCAACGTGTCGCAGTCGTAGGTCGTCGGCAGGCCCTGCGGATCGGTCAGCGAATCCACGAAGAGCAAGGGCAGCCCTTCCGCTTCGGTGAAGACGGATTCGCGCCAGAGGGGAAATGTTACTTCGCCTTTGCTCCTTTTGCCCGCAAGGCGCGCGCGAGCTCAGGCAGCCTGGGCAGCAGGGCGGAATATTTTAGCCACGCTTTGTGATCGACGGCAGGAGCGCCGCTAACCAGGGCTCCGGCGGGAATGTCAGCGGCGACTCCGCTCTGCGGGGTCACAATAGCGCCTTCTCCAACCTTGCAGTGGCCAACCACGCCGACTTGTCCCGTAAGAATAACGCGGTTGCCGATTTCGGTTGAGCCTGCGAGGCCAACTTGCGAGCAGAGCAGCGCGTCTTCGCCCACCTGCGATCCGTGGCCAACCTGCACTAAGTTGTCGATCTTGACCCCGCGGCGGATGCGGGTTTCGTGCACGCTGGCGCGGTCAATGCAGGAGTTGGCCTGGATTTCCACGTCGTCTTCGATGACGGCGGGCGCAGGCTGAGGAATCTTGTACCAGCTTCCGTTCGCGGTCTTGGCAAAGCCGAAGCCGTCGGAGCCGATGACGACTCCATTGTGCAGCAAAACGTTGTTGCCGATGCGGCAGTTTTCGCGAACAACGGAGTGCGCGTGGGCGAAGAAGTTGTCGCCGATTTTTGCTCCGCGATAAATAACGACATGCGCGAGCAGCACCGCGTTCGTTCCAATCTCAACGTTTTCGTCGATCACGACATAGGGAGCGATGTGGGCCTTGGGGCCGATCCTGACGGAAGGATGAATGATAGCTGTCGGATGCACTGCGGGAGCGTAACGCGGCGGCTTATGGAAGAGTTCAAGCGCGCGCGCGAAGCTCAAATATGGGTCTTCCACGCGCAACGTGGCCGCCGGAATCTCCGGAAAATTCTCGGCCACGATGACGGCCGCAGCTTGGGTCCGACGCGCAGACGCGGCGTATTTCGGGTTGGCCACAAAGGTGAGTTCCGAGGGTCCGGCCTGCTCGATGCCGTTGAGTCCAGTGATTTCGGTGTCGGGCGAGCCGTTCTCCAGGCGCGCATTAAGGGCGGAGGCGATCCGTGCAAGTTTCATGGGAATGAAGAGTCGAATAGATCGTACACCAGCGCCGGGCTTTGCTAGGAAGCGGGGCGGACGCGCTATCTTTGTGGCGCGAAAAGCGCCCTTCGGCGCGCTTCGCCTGCTCAAGTCAGGCTCAAAAACACTTCGCGCGGCTCGCCCAGATCCCTTTCGACTTCGCTCAGGGCAGGCTCTCGCTGCGCAAAACGCGTTTCCTCGGAATGACAATTCAATAGAGGGCGGGCGAAATCTCGATCCTGCCCGCGTTTATTGCACGACCAGAGTGAAACCAGTTACCGAGCTAGTCGAACCGCTGGTGGCAGTGACAACAACGTTGTAGGAACCCGTCGGAGTGGAAGGTGGCGGCGGTGGTGGAGTTGAACCACTGCTTCCGCCTCCGCAAGCAGGCATCAGAAGAATAACCGCCAGTAAAGCTACGAGCAATCCAGATGTGCGGCGGCGTGGGATGCCGATGAGCAGAATTGAGAAGAAAGCAAAACTGCCCATCGCCAGCCAGCGTGGGAATGAGTGTCGATCGGGCGCATGCAGTGCAGCGGTCGTGGCGGCAGTGGTCTTTATGGTGATTGTGCCCGGCGTGGTGTTGGCCGTACCATTCGCTGCGACTGATGACGGACTGAATGAACAGGAAGCGCCCGACGGAAGACTTGAGCAGGCAAAAGAGATCGTGCCACTGAATCCGGCGGAATTGACAACCGAGAAGGGTACGGTTCCCCCGTCTCCGGGCG
The DNA here is from genome assembly GCA_030049565.1 of Candidatus Sulfotelmatobacter sp. Classification (GTDB taxonomy): domain Bacteria; phylum Acidobacteriota; class Terriglobia; order Terriglobales; family Acidobacteriaceae; genus Sulfotelmatobacter. The sequence goes on along the minus strand of JASIKQ010000610.1, from coordinate 3,864 downwards.
CCGCAACCACGGCAGTTGCGTTTGAAGCCATGGATGCGTAGAACCCCGGCGTGATGGTGAACGATTGCGATGGCGCCGAACTACTAGGGTTGAAACTGGCGTCGCCGCTATAGCTGGCGGAGATGGTGTGGTTGCCGGTTTCAAAATTGAGGATTCCGTTGGGCGTCGCCGTATTCGCGCCGGTCTGGAATGTGTCACCAGAGTTCAAAGGGAGGCTCAGTCCCGAAGCAGTGCCGCCGGGAATCGTTCCGAACGTGTCGGTGAAACTCACAGTTCCGGTGGGGGTGCCGTGTCCGGATGCTCCTGCAACGTCGGCGCGCAAATAGACAAAGCTGCCGAAGGGACCGCCGGTAAAAGGCACGGCAACGCCTTGGGAGTTTGCGGTGAGCACAGATACGGCAGTAGTGCTCGATTCCGCCGTCACCGTCACAAAGACCGGGCTGGAATCGCTCGGAGCGTAAGTGGCGTCTCCCGCATAGTAGGCCTCCACAGCAAAATCGGTGCCGCCCGGCAGATTGTTGGTTGACGACGCAACAGTTCCGCTGGCGCTTAGAGTAAACAGGCCCAAACTGTCGTTGAGAATCACATCATCATTGTTCACCGCGGCTAAAAGTGAAACATTCCCGGTAGGTGTTCCGGCCCCACTGGTCGGCGAAACCGAGACGGTGAAGGGCACAGAAGCTCCATGGACAAAGGGACTCCCAGTGATGGTGAGCGTTGTGGTCGTCGGCGTGAAACTCGTATTCCATTGATCAATGAAGTTTGTGATGTTGACGGAACCCAGACCCGTGGCCATGTCATAGCCCACGCCCGCCTGATAATCGGCAGTCGCCGAGCCATAATTGACCTCTCCGGGAACGGCATTGTTGCCGACGGTCACGTCGTTAAAAATGCACGTGGAGGCTGGCAGGGTTGTGGTGCTCGATCCATTGCATTGCGACCACGTCGCGGTTTCCGAGGCTGCAAGGTTGTAGAGGGCGTAGTTTGCTAGGCCCTGCCGTCGTCCGAAGCTTGGGTTGACGGTCGCCACTTGTTGATCAATCAAGGCCATTATTCCGGCAAACGATGGAGCCGAAGCGGACGTGCCTCCCACAAGGTAAAGAGAAAATTCGCCTTGAGAGTTCGGCACGCAGGAGGCTTCCAGGCAGAGCACGTAGCCATCGTGGAGCGAGGCGGACAATGAGACATCGGGCAAGTCGCGGCTGCCGTCGTTCAGAACACCGGTAACTGCCGTGGTCTGCCACGCGGGTTTGCCGAAAATTGTGCTGGAACCACCCCCGCCCGCGAAGATGTTGGCATTGCTGCCACAGCTGGCGGAAGTGCAGCTATCGTTCCACACGTTTTCGGGAATGTAAGAGAGGGCGCTTTCCTGGTTTGTGTTTGTCGCACTCCAGTATTTGGTGGGGTCGGCAGTATCGTTGAATTCCGTTCCTCCGACTGCGATATTGAAGGGCGTCGCGGCCAGGAGGTTTACTGAAATTGGGCCGGTGGCGACGGTTTCGGAGTTGGGATCGTCACAGCCTTCAGCGCCGCTGTCGTCTGAGGAGACGAAATAAGTGATTCCTTGCGCCGCGGCCTGCTCCGCTAGCGCGGAGATGCCGGCCGCCTCAGAGCTGGCTTCAGCTTCACAGGTGCCGAAGCTTTCCGTCATTATGTCGGCAAGATTGTTTTCGACGATGTAGACCTCAGAGAGGTCGACGCCGTCGGCGGTATTGGTTGAAGCTGAGACGACAAAGTCGATATTTGCATTGGGAGCGACCGCACCCGACCAGGTGGAATCGAGCGTGGCCTCAACTTCGTCACCGCCGCCCAAATCGCCGGGGTCAGGGCCGTTGAGAATAATGTTGAAATTTCCGCAACAGACATTGAAGATCTGAGAAGAGCGAAAGTCGGAGACATCTTCCCCTGCGTTGTACAAGTTGCTGCGTCCGACTACGCCAATGGTGACGCCATTGCCTGTGGGGCCAGGTCCATAGGCGGGGCTGCTGTAAATCGTAGCAAAGTCCAGTGGTGCGATGCCATGCGAGCCGTCGCTAAACGTAATGGCGGGTCGCTTGCCTGATTGCACCTTCGCCGCAATCGGCTGCTTGGAAAAGACAACGTTCGGCTTCTTCAAAAAATTGTGCAGAGTAAGCACGCCCGCCACGGCCGGCGTCAATGCCGCTGGGATTGACGGATCGTTGGCATTCGCCCAGTGCTGCTCGCCGTTTACCACATACTTGTGAATCGTGGTGTGAAAGGCTTCCTGCACCTGCCCGGCAGTGCCGGAGAATTCGAGCACGGTGCGGCCTTTGGTCGAGCCTACTTGGAAGCCGTGTGATTGCAGCCAGGCGGTGATGGTCTGCATGTCGGCATCGGTGGGGCCGAATTGTTTGCCGAATTGTTGGGGCGTGAGCCACTTGTGATAGCTGGAAGAGGACTTGGTTTGCTGAGCCTCGAGCAATTTGAGCAGGGCGGCTTCCTGCGCAGGGCTGCGCTTCAACACCAGCAACATGCGCTGCATGGGCAAGGAAGCGGGCGCGGCGCCGAGATCGAATTGCGGGCGAGCCAGGGGATGCACGTTGCCCTTGAGGACCGTGGGCTGTAATTCGTTAATCGGCTGCGTAATCAGCGGGCTTGGCGTGGAGGGCAGACTCGAAGCGGAATTTTTTGCGAGCGCCAGCGTAGCGGCGAGCAGAGGAACGATGGCAGCAGAAAAAGTGAATGCAGAAAAAGACAATGCAGCGAAGCGCTCGGAGTGGGGCGAAGAGAACATACTCATAAATCGACACCTATCCTGGGATGTGTCTGTGCTGGCCGAGAGCCGACGGGCTGGAGGAAGGGTGGGGCCCGGCGTTCTCGCCGCGCAAGTGTCAAGCCTGCGCTTGAGCTAGCTTTGTATCCCAAAAGCTCGGAGGATTGCAACCGCAAAATACCACGGTTTGCCCGCAGCATTATTGCTCGAAGATTAATTCCTCAAACATTATTCCTCAAACGTTATTCCTCAAACATGGGCACCTGCCGCTGATCTTCTGCGGGAACGCGGCGCGGGCGGCGGGCAGTTCCGATCACAGCCAGGACGGTCAGCGACTCGAGTGCGGTGCGCGGCACGAAGATGCGTTGCGTGTTTGAGCGCTGATCGGGAGGGTTCACGAGGTAGCCTTCGGGCAGGTTTTGGGTTAAATCGGAGGGCATCAGTCCTTCGACGATTTCGTTGTCTTTAAAACGCAGGCGCACCCATAAACCTTCGGCGCGTGGACGGGAAGCGAAGGTTTTGCGTGTGAGCGATTCGGAATCCCCAAATTCCCGCACGAAGTAGACACCCTTGATCTCGCGCAGATCGATGGCGACGACGTTACCGGCGAGATTGAGCAGTTCGAGCTTGCCTTCGTGGATGAACTCGGCCGAGACATAACCAGAGACGGAGTCGCGGTCGGTCTTGCGAACGATGACTTTCTTGTGCGTCGAGGGCATGAGGGCTTCGGCTATGAGGCTTCGGGCTTCGCCTAAAGCGATTTTGCCGAAGCCCGAAGCCCGGAGCCCGACAGCCAAAATGTGATTTTCGCATCATTTTGCGGGAAAACGTGCGAATCCACGTTGGCAGTAGCCAAAATGTAAACCTTGTGTTATTCCTTGAGGTTACCTCGATTCCGCTCAAGCCATGGTTAAGTCATTTAGATGCATTGGCTTAAGTTAGAGCAGGTAAGCAGTGGGGCTGTCTGGCGCCCGACAGCCTGTGGATATTTTGTGGAAATCTCTGGCCGGTCATCGTTAAGGATTTCGTCACTGATTTTCGGCCGGGACGATCGGCAAGACGCAGAAGCGTAAGTTGATTGCAGCCATCTGTACCGCCGCTTGCAAGGTCTTCTGAAGACGAATGGCTGA
>JASIKQ010000609.1 GCA_030049565.1 Candidatus Sulfotelmatobacter sp. | reverse complement strand
GGCGCGCATGCGAACCATTGGCTGCAGCTGCCATAACCAATTCCGCGCCACCAACTCGCTTGATCGCGGGAAGTAGAACTTGCGTGGCGAAGTTTCCAGCGCCAAGAAGGCCAACGCGAATCGCTTGTGGCGGCTCTCTCTTGTCAGTCTCGATGGCAGACGCTGAAAGCGGTAAGCAGCAGGAAAGATCGCCATCGTCCGGATATGTGATCAGCACGCCGAGAAATGGTTCATTCATTTTTCCGTTGATCAGATCGTAGGCGGAATGCGCTCGCGCGATGGGAAAACGATGAGTAATGAGCGCCTGCAAATTAAGCTTGCGATCCGCAACCAGCTTAAGAAATGCGTTCATGTTGCGGGCTTCCGTCCAGCGCACATAGCCGATGGGATAATCGATCCCCTTTTGCTCATAAGTAGCATCGTAGCGGCCGGGCCCATAAGAGCGGGAGATGCGGAAGTCGAGTTCCTTCTCGTAGAAAGTTCGGCGCGGAATCTGCATGGCGACAGTTCCCACGGCCGTGATGACTGCTCGATTTCGTGCTATCGCTCCCCCGAGATTCACGGGATCGTTGCTCGTGGTTTGCGCGGTGATGAGAACCGCGTCGGCGCCATGACCGGCGGAATGTTGGCGGCACAGTTCTTCGAAAACCGAGGGCGAAGTGGTCGCCGCATCGGCGCCGACCCGCAGGGCCAGTTCCGCGCGCTCCGCGGAAATATCCATGCCCAGCACGGAACATCCGGCGGCTTTAAGAATTTGCACGGTAAGTTGACCGAGCATGCCGAGGCCGATCACGGCCACAGTGTCGCCCAGTTTCGCGTCGGCAGTGCGCACGCCATGCAGTGCGACGGAGCCGATCGCGGTGAACGCGGCCGCGTCAAAGCTCACCGAGCCGGAACCAATGCGCGCGGCGAGCATTCCCGGCACACAAGCAACTTCGGCGTGTACCGCGTGATTCGTGCCGGCGCAGGCCACGCGATCTCCGGGCCTAATGTCGACGACGCCCTCGCCGACAGCAATCACGGTTCCGGCGCTGCTGTAACCGAGTGCACTCGGGTGATCGAGACGGCTGCGGACTGAATCAATAGTGGCCAGCACTCCATCACGGCTGAGCTTATTCAGGACGTCGCGCACCAGATCGGGGCGCATCCTAGCCTTCTGAAGCAGGTTCTTACTGGCGAACTCGGTCGACGCCCGCTCCGTGCCCGCCGACACCAGCGAAGTCGCCGTGCGAACCAATATGCAGCCCGCGAGCAATTTCGGCGCGGGAACTTCGACCACGCTGAGCTCACCGGTACGGGCGTCCTGGAATAGCTGCTTCATGCTTGCGGCACACTCACGGCAGAAAGCTCAGCGGCAAGTGAGCGCTCTGTTAGCGCAGAAAACTCTACTCGGTGGATTTCGCGTTTATTACGCACGATGATCAATTGCGCTTCTTCTGCTTCCATTCTGCATCGCGCATTCGTGAGAACCACGGTTGCAAATCGAACTGGTAACCGCGATCGAGTTAAACAAAGCAGAGAAATCGCAGGTTGAAGGACGCCGTAGGTGGGTGCTTCCCAGCCCAAGAGTTGCGTAAAGATCGCATTATCGTTTTTTGTCGGCCAGATTTGTTTTCCTGCGCGGATCACGACGAGTTTGCTGGGAGTGCTGCATAAAATATTCCAGCGAATGTGCGAGCCTGAGGTGTCGAATGCAACTTCGAAAGGGCTCTCGCAAATTTCGTATGGGAAATCCGGAGTGAGCCACTGCAGGCTCAGGTCGTGCATGCCTAACCCTTCGACATCGTCTACAACGATCCACCCTGCATCCGGCAGCCACTCGACGCTGCGGCGGTGCTTTATTCCAAGATGCCGGTAGCCATCGTGTTCACCCTCGAAACGGGTGGCGTAGCTTTGGCGTGGAGGAAAATACTGACGGCCTGAGGCCTGTGCCCAGTCGACCCAGAGAAAGCGCCCGCCGCGGCGCATCTGATCGCGGCCGTCAACCGTGATGGTGTTGTGCACCGAAGTTCCAGCGAATGCGTTATTCCAAGGCGCAGGGCCGTTGTATAGATAAGTCCCGGCGTCGCGTGCAAGATTGATTCCCTGCCACCAGAGGTCTACGTGCAACTGATCGGCTTGAAACGGGCGACGAGTGTAGCAACCGGCGCGAACCATCGCCCAGGAAGTGTTGTCACCGAGACGGAAATATCCAGCTTTAACGCCGCGCTGTGGAATGGCATCGGTTTTTTTCGCAACTGCGAGGTGCGGATTCACGCCGAGCCACAACGCAGCTTCATCCCACGGACCAGGTTGCAAAGCAGAACGACCAAGAACCGCGGCGCCTAACTGCACCACGGAACGGAAATCTCGATAGGAGGCTTGCGCCAGCGGAAGAATCAGGCTGCCGTCATCGGAACCGTACTTTGGGGCGCAGCCGCTGACAGGATCGACCCAGCAGCAGAGAAAATCATACGCAGCCTCCGCGCGCTCACGAAGCTCGTGATGGAGCGGGGTCTTTGTAATTTCGGCAAGGCGCAAGGTCCAAAGAAGCAAATACAGAATCATGCGCTGGTAATTGAAGGAGTGCTGGTGCGAAACACCGTCGGGGGTGATCTGGTCGAGGGCCGCCTCATGCAAGAGTTGATTACCGAGGTTTTGCCAAGCTTCCGACTCTTGCAATTCGGGGTACAGAGTTCCGGCAGTCCACAAACCGACAGCCTCGCTGATCAAATGATTGCTACGTTGCGAGCGGGCGTAACCCAGTGTCTGCGCGATGCGCCAGGCGTGAGCTGCAATCATCGAGATCAGCAAGCCGACGCGCTCAGTGTTGGTCGCTGGTGAATGAATGAATGCGTGCAGGGCGAACGACCAGGCGAGAATGCGCAACGAGCATTCCTGGCCGCAAATCCACAGTGGGCCGGACATCGGCGGGCTCTGGCGGGCCCAATCTTCCATTGCGCTCCAGAACACTTGCGGAAAGCCCTCGTCGCCGCTTATGGCGTATGCGCGAACCAGCGGGTAAACGAATAAGAAGCGGGAAGGCTCCAGGATGAACTTGAGGTCGCCATAAATGGGAGAAGCGAAACGCATCTGCGTCCACGGCTGTTGCGGCGAAACGCTTTGGCCTGTGACTGGATTGCGAAACCATTGCGGCGGGAAACCGCACGTGAAGTGCAGGTCGCCGAAAAATGGAAGTTCGCCGGCGAGAATTCTCTCCGCTTCGCGGAGAACAGATTCTTCGCCTGCGCTGCCGAGGATTCGCTTGATATCCGGTGCCAGGCGTCGGGCATCATCAAAGAAAAATGCGCGCGCGCCATTGCGACGGGCGGTGAGCAGATCTTCGGCCGTCATGCCCGAAGCGATGCGTTCCAGTTCCCAGGAATCCCAGCCCTTCACCGAGCGCATTCTCCATGACATGAAGCCGCTGCCGCGCCGGAGTTCGTATCCGAGCCGCAAAATTCCGTCACGGGCTCCGAAGGCGCGGCCGACTTGCAGCATGGTGTTGAGCTTACCCATTCACAGTCTCCTCGACGGCAACGGTCGACGTGTTGCCTAAGCATGCCGCCGCCCGCGCTTGTAGCCATTCGTGCATGACGAAGAATTGATTGTTTTTGTCGGGATCGGGTTGCGGCGTCGCACAAATCGTGCCGTGATCAAGGTCGCACACGACTTCTGCGATTTTCTCCACCCCAAATGCGATCAGCCGGTTGCGCAGGTCGCTCAGCGATTCGGAGTGAGTCGCGTGGGGAAGCTCGTATCGCTGCAGGACGGGGCCGGTATCGATTCCCGCATCCATGTTGTGGATCGTGATTCCAACGGTAACTTTTTGCAGTAACGACCATTCGGGGCTGCTCATGCCGCGAACTTCCGGCAGCAAGCCGAGATGCACGTTGATGACCCCGAGACGAGCTATGTCGAGCAACTGTTGCCGCAGGATATTGCCGCCGGCGAAAACAATCAGGTCGGGAGACCATTGGCGCAAGGTCGAGATCGATTCCGGCTCATTCTGGTCGCGGCAAATGGCCAGTGGAAAGCCATAAAGGGCCGCGAGTTCGCGGAGACTGCGAAAAAGTCCGGAGTTGTGTTCGAGAAAGGATAGAAGATAGGGATTCTTCACGCTCGCAGGAGCACACTTGCTCGACGGAAGCACCTTGATGCGCGCGTAGCTCGCGACTTTTCGCGCTCCCCATTGGCCAATCTTGCGCATAAGAGTTCCGCGATGGGAAGCGGGCAGCGCGACGGCGCCCACCGGCACGTGCCCTGTTGCGGCTAAATGCGCAGCCATAGCACAGGCAGTTTCGCTGTAAATGCTCGGAGCGAGAATTACGATGCGCACGCTAAAGCCTCGCTCGGGAATTCTTGGAATGCTCCCGTCAACCCCTGTTCCAGCAGCAGAGCGTCGGCCATAAATTTGCAGCCCCAACTGATGTAGCGCAATGATTGATATCTGCCCCAGATGGGATACGACCCGCTCACGCCGCCCGCGATTCCCTGCCCTCCTCGCAGCGGAAGCAATTGTTTCAGCATTTCGTTCATTTTGAGCGCGGCGTTCAGGTACCGCAGATCGCCAGTGATCTCATACAGCCGCAGCCACGCGCAGCAGATCTGCGCATTGCCGGTTAGACAAGTGAAGCGCTGACCATTTTTGAAGTCCGGATCGTAGGCACCCGCGAGAAACTTTCTTGTTTCAAACTTTCGCAGCAGTAGCCACACCGACTTCTGCGCCGCTTCGATGGCATCGTTTCGGCGAAGCAAGATGCCGCACTCGAGAACGCCTTGGATTGCGTAAGCGATGAAGTGCAAATAATTCGGATAGCCTTGCAGATTGATGCCATCGATCCATCCGGTGGGCCGAAAATGCAACAGCACCCAATCAAGGTTGCGCTCGGCGGCCGAGGCATAGGAGGCACCGTGAATGCGGTGATCCGCGAGTTCAGCCAATTCCGCTAAAGCCCACGCGACCATGCTGTAGTAAGTGTGAGCGGAGTTTTGATAGGCGGCAGGCCCCGACCACGATCCATCGGCGCTTTGCATTTCGACCAGCCAATCACCCGCGTTTTGGGCAGAGAG
>JASIKQ010000608.1 GCA_030049565.1 Candidatus Sulfotelmatobacter sp. | reverse complement strand
CCAGGGCCAGCGGGACGACGATGATCATGGAGAACTGGGAGCCAACCGCGATGGCTAGCGAAACGCCGAGCAGAACGATGCGGCGCCAGTTCCAGAGAACGACTTCACGCGGGGCGTAGAGAGTGTGGGCGACGGCGATGGCTGTGAAGATGGCGCCGAACGATCCCCAGGCGGCGACGATTTCAGGTTCGGTATGCCAGACGGCGCTGGACTGAATCATGGGCGGAGAAAAACAGTAAAGGGTGAGAGCGATGAATCCTCCCGTGTTGCCGCAGAGGCGTCGGGCCACGTACCAGAGCGAGGCCCCGAGAAAAAATCCAACCGCCAGAAAGGGAATACGCGTGAGCCATTGCCAGCGGACGAAAGCTTCTGGGTTGAGCGGGCTCGGCGGTTCAGCGAGCAGCGGCGCGGCGGTCAGCAAATCGAGCAGGGGCGAGTGCTCGGTATCGAAACCGGCGCTTTGTGAGATCTCGGGCGTAAGGCTGGCGGGAGCATCGGGATAAGGAGCGCCGGCAATGCCGCCGCCGTGAAGCTGCCTCCAGCCCGAGGTGATCCGGACTTGTTCGGAGGCGTCCAAGCCGCTGTCAGACTGATGAACTTCGGCGTACACCAGATAGATTCCCTGCCCCAGGAAGGCAAGCAGCAACACTCCCGCGAGAAATTGTGGCTGGCCGAAACGCTCGCGGGTGAAAAATGGTGGCATGGAGAAGAACGATGTGTTTTACCATGAGCCAGCCGGTTTAGCGAATTTTCAATGGAGCCCGGATGGAAGATTGGAACATTGCGCCCGAGGTTTCGTCGAAGGCCGACGATCAATCGGGTGCAGCAGACCATCAATTGCGATCGCGGTTGCGTGTGGTCTTTGTGGGCGGCAACGGCTTGCGCGCCGGCTGGAGCCTGCTTCTTTATCTGCTGATGATGGCTGCTATCGTGGCGGTTGGCGCCTGGTTGGGGCAGTCGTTTGAGGTTGGCGGACTTTGGCCGCAGATGCTCGGCGAAGCGGGGGTGCTCGCGGCCGCGCTGATTCCAGCTGCGGTGATGGCGCGGATCGAGAAAAGGCCGTGGGGCGTTTACGGTTTGCCCTTGCGCCAGGCTTTTTCAAAACTATTTTGCGTGGGCGCGATTTGGGGATTTTTCGGCATCACGCTATTGCTTGAGATTCTGCATGGCATGCATACCTTCGATTTTGGCCATGTGGTATTGCACGGCGCAAAGATCATAAAGTTTGCCGGTTTCTGGGGAATTGTCTTTCTGCTGGTGGGTTTGTTTGAAGAATTCTTCGTGCGCGGCTACACGCAATTCACGCTGGCGCGGGGCATGGGTTTCTGGCCGGCGGCGGTGCTGCTGTCGAGCGTATTTGGCGCGGCACATCTTCAGAATCGCGGCGAAAGTTGGACTGGAGCGGTTGCGGCGGGGTTCATCGGGCTGTTTTTTTGTCTCACGCTGCGGCGCACCGGAAGCTTGTGGTTTGCGGTGGGATTTCACGCCGCGTGGGATTGGGGTGAGAGCTTCTTTTACTCCGTGCCCGATAGCGGCCAGGTTTCGCCCGGGCATCTGCTAAGTTCCTCATTTCACGGCGCGCGTTGGATTACGGGCGGGACGGTGGGGCCGGAGGGAAGTGTTTTCTGCTTCTTGGTCATTGCGCTGGCGTGGGTGGCGTTTGAAAGAAAGTATCCGGCTAGAGACACTACCGTCCCGGAATAGCGCTTGTCGCTCGCCCGCATTTCGCGCTAGAATCACACAGATTTCTCTTTGGGCCCCCTGCAATCCCTCTTGAGGTTGCGCCATGATGACAATGCCCAACCCGCGGTAGTTCGCCTCCTCTGAGTCCAGTAGTTCGGACCTCTTCTCATTTCTCTGATTTCTTAGCGACGTTTTCGTCGGTTCTCACGGCGAGAGCGTGAGGGTTGCAGGCATCTATGGACGCGATCGAAGTCAACGCCTCCGCCTCGGAGCAACAGCAGGCGCCACAATCCCTGTGGTCTGAGCTATGGGAAGCAATTCGCGGCTCGCACCAGGATTACACCACTGGCAACCTGAACCGCGCCATTCTTCTGCTCGCCGTGCCCATGGTGCTCGAAATGGTGCTGGAATCGCTGTTCGCGGTCGTCGACGTGTTCTGGGTCGGTCGATTGGGCGCCAACGCGGTCGCTACTGTCGGCCTCACCGAGTCGATGCTCAGTTTGGTCTTCGCGGTCGCGCTGGGTTTGAGTCTGTCGACTACGGCGATGGTGGCGCGACGCATCGGAGAAAAAGATCCGGAAGATGCCGCCGTGGCTGGGGTGCAGGCCATTTTTCTCGGCGTGTTGGTCTCGCTGATAATCGGCATCCCATGCCTGATATGGGCGCCGGATCTGCTGCGGTTGATGGGAGCATCGCCGGAAATTATCGCCAGCGGCAGCGGCTACACCCGCATTTGTCTGGGCGGCAGTGGCGCGGTGCTGCTGCTGTTTCTGAACAACGCGATCTTTCGCGGCGCGGGCGATGCCGCCATCGCCATGCGCCTGCTCTGGGTGTCGAACATTATCAATCTCGTGCTCGATCCTTGCCTCATCTTTGGTTGGGGGCCGTTTCCGCGCCTGGGCGTGACTGGCGCGGCTTTAGCCACGTTTACGGGCCGCAGCATCGGCGTGATTTATCAGTTCTATCGCCTCATACGGGGAACGGAACGCATTCGCATTCTCCAGAGCCAGATTCGCCTGCGCGCGAACGTGTTGCTGCGACTGGTGCGGGTGTCGTTGACCGGAGTTCTCCAGTTTGCCATCGCGCACACCAGTTGGATTGGCCTGGTGCGCATCGTGAGCATCTTCGGTTCGGCCGCGCTCGCCGGATACACCATCGGCATTCGCATCGTGGTTTTTGTGATCTTGCCGTCCTGGGGATTGAGTAACGCGGCGGCGACTTTGGTGGGTCAGAACTTGGGCGCCGGCCATCCCGAGCGCGCCGAGAAAGCGGTCTGGCGCACGGGGTTTTACAACGTGATTTTCCTTGGCCTGATCGGAGTCATCTTCATTTTCTTTTCCGAGCCGATCGTGCGTATGTTCACGCACGATTCGAATGTGGTGCGCCTGGGAACGGCCTGCCTGCGCACCATCAGCTACGGCAATCTTGGCTACGCATGGTTCATGGTGATGATGCAAGCTTTCAACGGCGCGGGCGACACCGTG
>JASIKQ010000607.1 GCA_030049565.1 Candidatus Sulfotelmatobacter sp. | reverse complement strand
GCTTCTGTGCCACCGTGGGCTACGATCTGGTGACGGGATGGGGAAGCCCGAATGGTAGCGGATTGCTCAACGCGCTTGCGCCCGCGCAGACTCCTGGCTTCACCCTTTCCGCTTCGCCCGCCTCGGTAACCGTAGGGGAAGGATACTCGGCGAGTCCCGTCGTCACCAGCACCATCGTAGACGGCTTTGACTCATCGATAACACTGACGGCGACGGGTCAGCCGACGGGAGTGACGATAAGCTTCAATCCTGACTCGCTCGCTGGAGCTGGGACGTCGACGATGAAAATAACGGTGGGTTCGTCCACGGCCCTTGGCACATACACCATCACTGTAGAAGGAAAATCAGGCAGCACCACAGAAACCACCACCGTGACGCTGACGGTGGAGAAAACGCCTGATATTCACATTTTGTCGGGCAAGTAGACCTAGACGAGGAATTGAGTCACGCGCACATGTGCCCCACGTACATCACCAGTTCGCCATTCCCGGGGCCATACCCAGCACCTGGGTCATATTAATGGTTTGTTCGATATCATCGCGAACGCCGCCGGAAGCGCAGCTCGCCGCGCCGCACATTGGCATTTTGGGGTGGCGATTGAACTTTATTTCATGAATCCGGGGCTAGCGGTTTGGGTCACCTAGCTTGTTGGGGCACGCGCAGGTGCGGTTCCACGAGCGCGAGCAATGGCTCTTTCAAAAAAGGACCGCTGGCCAGCAATCCTGAGAGCAGGGGATCGCGGCGATTAGCGGTTAAGGCGGTTTTGTCGAGGGTACTGACAAAACCGCAAGCGCTTTGCACCAGAGCGACTCCCCCCACGACATCCCATTCATGCTTTGGAGTGAGGGTGAAAGTGATATCTGCCAGTCCGGCCGAAACCAGGGCCAGCTTGTAAGCGACCGAACCCATCGGGCGAATCTTGAAGACATTGTTCTCAAAGACCTTCCACTCGCCGCGTTTGACTTCACTGCGGCTGGCAAGAATGAGCGCGCCGTCGAGGGTTGTGCGCTGGCTAGGTTTCGCAACTTTGCCGTTGTAGGTAACGCCGGAATCGATTGCACCGAGGAAAGTTTCGTCAGTTGCGGGATTGAAGATTCCGCCGGCGACCGGGCGGCCGTTTTCTACAAAGCCGATGGAGGCACAGAACTCGGGAATTCCGGTGACGAATTCGCGCGTGCCGTCCAGAGGATCCACCACCCAGACGCGAGAACGCTGTAAACGAATGGGATCGTCCACGCTCTCTTCCGAGAGCCAGCCTTCGCCTTCCTGCAGCAGAGCCTTGCGCAGAACAGCGTCGAGCGCCCGGTCGGCCTCGGTTACCGGATCGTGTCCAGCTTTGTATTCGGTTTCAATGGCTCCGGGCGTGAAACGCGCAAAGACTTGCCGAGAAGCATCGAGGGCTGCGTGAATGCGATTCAGGATGTCAGCGTATGAGGGTGAGTGCATATTCTCCAATTCGAATTGATCAATTGGGAAATTTGGCAATTGTGTAATTGAAAAAAGGCAACGTGGCGGTTTTGAATTACAGATTACCTAATTACTAAACCTCCCATTTTTCAATCTCTCTAGGCCATCAACATGCGCGCGCCGGTGGCCAGCAGCACGGCGCACAAAATCCGGCGCAGCCACGGCACTGGAACCCGAGTACTCAAATACGAACCGAACAGACCGCCTGGTATGGAACCAATCAGCAGCGCGCCCACCAGATGGAAATCGATATTGTTGTTGATCCGAAAATGCAAAAAACTGGTAACCCCGGTAAGCAGCAGGGCGTGAACGATATCGGTGCCGACCATCACCTTGGGCTGAAAGTTGTAGAAGAGAAGAAGCATCATCATCACGATGCTACCGGAGCCGACCGAAGTGATGCCCACCAGAAATCCAGCCACTAATCCAATCACCGCCATCCAGGCGAAGGATTTCATCGTCGGAGGCTTTACCGCGGCGCGATCCTCGAGCTTTTTCTGGAAAAACAAGAACGTGGGAATGCAAACCAGCAGCACGCCCACTGCCACGGTAATGAAATGGTTCACGCCGTTGCCGTACAGGGTTCGCAAATGGTGGAGGTAGCTTACCCCCAAAAATGATCCCGGTGCGCTGCCCACGGCCAAGGCCAGCACAACTTTGCGCCGCACCGTACCGCGGCGCAAATGAACTGCGCTCGCGCCGATCTTAGTGACGAAGTTGAATAGCGCGTCGGAGCCGACTGCGCGCATGGCGGGTACGTGTAGACCGAAAATGAGAATCGGCAGGAGCAACACCCCGCCGCCCACCCCCGTCATACCGATAAGGCTTCCAACGAAAAAACCCACCAAGCTTTTGATCAGCAGATCCATGAACGTACCGGTTCCGGGCTCTGTTCTTCAGAACGCTTTATGCGGATTGGGCAGTCGATCCGATAAAGCCTTCCCGCTCCAAATGCAGAATGATTTCCTGCGCCGCTTCTTCGGGGGATAGTTCGCCAGTGTTGATGGTTACCTCGGCGTCGGCCGGAACCTCATAGGGATCGGAGATGCCGGTAAATTCTTTGAGGATTCCCGCACGCGCTTTGGCGTACAAACCTTTGCGATCACGCTGTTCGCAGACCTCGACCGAAGTCGCCACGTGCACGAGAATGAAACCGCCGAAAGGCTCGATCATCTGGCGCACGTGCTTGCGAGTCGCATCATAAGGAGCGATGGGTGCACAAATGGCGATGCCGCCATTTTTGGTTATCTCCGAGGCAACGTAGCCGATGCGGCGAATGTTGATGTCGCGGTGCTCTTTGGAGAAGCCGAGTTCCGACGACAAATGCTTACGCACCAGGTCGCCATCGAGCAGCGTGACCGGCCGCCCGCCGGCTTCAAGGAACTTAGTCATCAGAACGTTGGCGATGGTCGACTTGCCCGAGCCGGAAAGACCGGTGAAGAACACGGTTAGACCCTGCCTGTGACGGGGCGGGAAGCTGCGGCGTAATTCGTTGACCACCTCGGGGTAAGTGAACCAGCCGGGAATATCGCGGCCTTCGTTCAAACGCTGGCGCAGCTCGGTGCCGGAAATGTTCAGAACTCGCTCGCCATTTTTCACTTCATCATCGGGAACGTACTTGTCCTGTGCTTCGAGGTAGACCATCATGTTGAACGGAACCATGGTCACGCCCAAATCGGCCACGTGCTTCTTGAACAGTTCCTGGGCTTCGTAGGGCCCGTAAAAGGGCTTG
>JASIKQ010000606.1 GCA_030049565.1 Candidatus Sulfotelmatobacter sp. | reverse complement strand
AGGTTGGAATCTGAACGATATGTACGTCGCAGAGATGAACCATTTCATCGAGTGCGTGCAACAGCGGCGGGTCACCGCATTGCCGGTTCCTGAAGCGACTTCGGTGATGCAGATTGCGTTTGCGGCGAAAGCTTCGGCGCGCGAGGGACGGCTGATTGCAATCGGCAAGGAAGTGCCGGCGTGATCGCGGCAATCATTCAGGCGCGCATGGGATCGTCGCGGCTGCCGGGCAAGACCATGGCTGATGTCGCAGGGCGTCCTTTGCTGTGGCATGTTGTCAATCGAGTCCGCAAGGCGCGGCTGGTGGACAAGGTTGTGGTTGCGACTACGAATCAGGCTTCTGACGATGCCATTACGGAGTTCTGCAGCGGCGAGCAGATTGCATTCTTCCGAGGTAACGAAGAGGACGTGCTCGACCGTTTCTATCGTGCAGCGCAATCGATCTCGGCGGACACCGTGGTGCGCATCACGGCCGATTGCCCGCTTATCGACCCAGCGGTCATCGACAAAGTCATTGTTCGTTATCAGCAGGCGGACTGCGATTATGTTTCGAACACGCTGCGCTACACCTATCCCGACGGACTCGATACCGAAGTATTTTCTTTCGCAGCACTCGAGCGAGTCTGGCGTGAGGCGCGCAAGCCTGCCGAGCGCGAGCACGTTACGCCCTATCTGCGATCGGGAAGGTTTCGCACCGCGAATGTGGAAAGTGACACGCCGGTCTCGCCCGCTAGGTTGCGCTGGACCGTGGACAATTCCTCGGATCTTCAGTTTGTGCGCGCAGTTTACGGCGCTATGAATGGAAACGGGGCATTCGGCTATGAAGAAATTTTCGAAGTCTTGCGCAGGAGACCTGAATTGGCGGCGATACAAACAGAAGTCATTTCGAACGAAGGCTACTATCGAAGTTTGTTTCGGCAGGCAAGGGCCGGTGCGGCTCCGATGCGTCAGCTGGCGCAGTCGCAGGCATGGTTGGCGCGATCGAAGGAAGTGATTCCCGGATGCGCGCAGACGCTCAGTAAAGGGCACACACAATATGTTCAAGGCGCAGCCCCGATTTTTCTGCAAAGCGGCAAGGGCTGCCGGGTGCGCGACGTCGATGGCAATGAATATATCGACTATGTTCAGGGATTGCTGCCGAACATTTTGGGCTACGCCCACGACGAAGTGAATGCCGCGGCCACAGCGCAATTGGCCGACGGCCACAGTTTTTCTTTGCCTCATCCGCTGGAGGTGCAACTGGCGGAACGATTGACGCGGCTGATTCCGTGCGCCGAAATGGTTCGATTTGGAAAGAATGGGTCGGATGCCACTTCCGGCGCCATTCGGGCGGCGCGCGCGTTCACTGGCCGCGACCGCATCGCTTGTTGCGGATATCACGGCTGGCAGGATTGGTACATCGGCAGCACTACGCGCAACGCCGGTGTTCCAAGGGCCGTTCGCAACCTGACGCATACTTTTAAGTACAACGATCTGGCGAGCCTGGGAAAATTATTTGTTGAACATCCCGGCGAATTCGCCGCAGTCATCATGGAGCCGATGAATTTTGTAGAGCCGGAGGCTGGATTTCTTGCCGGCGTGAAAGACCTCGCACATAAAAACAATGCACTACTGATCTTCGACGAAATTTGCAGCGGCTTCCATTTCGGACTAGGAGGTGCGCAGAAGCTTTTTGCCGTCACACCAGATCTGGCTTGCTTCGGCAAGGCCATGGGCAACGGATTCCCGATCTCCTGCGTTGTTGGTCGGCATGATGTCATGCAGGTGTTTGAAGAGATTTTTTACAGCTTCACCTTTGCGGGGGAGGTCGCGTCGATGGCCGCAGCGATGAAGGTGCTCGATCTTCTCGAACAGAGTGACGCTCTGGCGCGGATCGAGGCAAGCGGGCGCATTTTGCAAGATGGCGTAAATGCAATGGCCAAGGAGGCAGGCATCGCAGGTCATGTACTCGCGGTTGGGCGGCCGCAGTGGTCGCTGCTGAAGTTTACCGATAAGAACGGCGCTGAGAGTCCTTTGGTAAAGAATCTTTTTCAGCAGGAGGTAGTCAAGCGTGGTGTGCTGATTTTGGCTACTCACAACCTCACGGCTGCGCACGATGGCCCGGCTGTTCACCAAACTCTGGAAGTGTATGCGGAAGTGTTGAAGACGATCGCCTGGTGGATCGACGATGCCGATCCCGCGCGCTTCCTCGAGGGACCCATGGCTCAGCCGGTATTCAAGGTGCGATGAATCTGCTGATTCGGGCGGATGCCAGCGTTGCCATCGGCACCGGGCACGTAATGCGCTGCCTGGCGCTGGCCCAGGCCTGGCAGGATGCAGGCGGAAAGGCAACGTTTGCCATGGCGGAAAGAACATTGGCGATCGAAGCGCGATTGGGCGCGGAATCGTGCGAAGTTCTTCGACTTGAATGCGAACCGGCGACCGCAAACGATGCGGGCCGGGTTGCTGCTCTCGCCGGGCAACAAAAGGCTGCATGGATTGTTGTAGATGGTTACGGGTTTTCGGCGGAGTATCAGCATGCTTTGAAAGAGGCAGGGTTCAAGGTTTTGTTTGTCGATGACTATGGTCA
>JASIKQ010000605.1 GCA_030049565.1 Candidatus Sulfotelmatobacter sp. | reverse complement strand
TTTCGCCGTTATCGCAATTTGTGGATGCTCGGCTTGGCGCAAGGGCTCCTCGGACTATGCTTCGCCATCTGTGTGCCTGACGCATTGCACCATCATCTGCGCGTCGGGTTAGGATACCTGGAATATCACTCGGCGCATCTGCCGCACTAAAGAACCCGATTGGCCGAGGAAAGCGTAACCTCGTCATTTTTCGCCGCGAGAATCCTGCTAGAATCAACAGTTCGAGGGCGCCGAATCTTTTTCAGGTGGTTCATCCCATGGCCTTCCCTGTTACGCGTCTCCGCCGTCTCCGCCGCACTCCGCAACTGCGCGATCTGGTGCGCGAAACCCGCCTCACTCCCGAAGCCTTCGTCTATCCCATGTTTGTCTGCCCCGGAGAAGGCGTGCGCAAAGAAGTGCGCTCCATGCCCGGGGTGTTCAACTTTTCTGTGGACGGGGCCGTGAAAGAGGCGCGGGAGGTTCATTCCCTGGGCATACCGTCTGTGATTCTTTTTGGCCTGCCCGACAAGAAAGATGACGTTGCCACCGGTGCATGGGCAGATGACGGCATCGTGCAGCAAGCCGCCCGGGCTATGAAGCGCGAGGTTCCTGGGCTTATTTTGGTGGGAGACGTCTGCCTTTGCGAATACATGTCGCACGGACATTGCGGAATCGTAAAGTCCGCGGCGCGGTCATTGGGGGCAGCCGTGCGGGAAATGGCAGGCGGCAAGCTGGCATTCCGCATCGCAAACAACAAGGAAGAGGCAATCGAGCGCATGGCGTCGCTGGCCTCGCGCGCCGTCGAGTCAATGTACGAAATCGACAACGACGCATCGCTCGAACTGCTGGCCCGCACCGCCGTTTCGCTCACTCGTGCGGGCATCGATATTATTGCGCCCTCAGACATGATGGATGGTCGCGTCGCCGCCATCCGCCGTGCTCTTGATGCCGCGGGCTTTGAAAATACGCCGATTCTTTCCTACGCTGCGAAATTTGCCTCAGGATTCTACGGGCCGTTCCGTGAAGCCGCCGACTCCGCCCCACAGTTCGGCGACCGCCGCTCCTATCAAATGGATGGCGGCAACCTGCGTGAGGCTATGCGGGAAATCGAACTGGATGTGGAAGAAGGCGCCGACATGATCATGGTCAAACCGGCCATGCCCTACCTCGACGTCATTGCCGCGGCGCGCGCACGTTTCGATCTGCCGCTCGCCGCCTATCAGGTCTCCGGCGAGTACGCCATGATCGAAGCCGCCGCCCGCAATGGATGGATCGAGCGTGAGCGCGTGATGATGGAGTCTCTGCAAAGTATCCGCCGCGCCGGCGCCAGCATCATCCTCACCTACTATGCCAAGGATGCCGCCAAATTGCTGGCTTGAGTTCTCTTACATTCCCTCCGTGCCCGTGGCATCCGAACCGCTCGCCGAGAAGCGGCTCTTGACCCGGTCTCCGATGTCCTGAACTTTCTGCCCGATCTGGCTGCGAATTTCCTCGCCGCTGGCGGGAGCAAACAACATCGCAGTGCCAATGCCCACGCCTATGCCTGCCGTAAACAGCAGAACGTTACGTAGTGTATGATTCGGCCCTTCATACAATTCTGTCGCCTGGTCCCGAATATTCGATACTCTGTCGGCCGCGCGGTCCATAGTATCTGAGACCCGGTCATGCACGTCGCTCGTGAAACCCTGGGTTTGGTCGAGAAAATATACCGCCGTCTTGAGAATCGACTTGATCAAGCTGTTCATCGCACTTCACCTCGATTTGAAAATAGGCCGCAAGACTTTTAGTTGCACAAACCACACAAATGGCTTGCGCGGAATCAGGTTTTTGTGTAGAAACGAAAATTGTTGTCGCGCCGTTTCAGACATTGACAAGGTCACCTCTCATCGCTTCCACACCTTAATTATCGGGGACTGTCTATGCAATTTGGAAGCGCTTTGCTCAAAAATGGGTGGCGTCACATCCCCCGGTGACCAAACGCACATGAAAACGAAGGCCCCACTTCAGGCCGAAGTGGGGCACGAAACTTCGATAAAAAGAAGTTAATCCAGTTTGTGTGGGCTAAGGTCGCAGGCGTGTTTCATTTCGTCCAGATTGATTCCGCCCGGCGAGAACTCTGCGATCGCATAACCACTTCTCGTCTTTACCTCAACGTTGAAGACCTGTGCCCCCAGCGCGGCACGAATCGTCCCCTTGTCCATGGCGAGGAATCGCCCGCGGACCCAGTTCCAGCCCTTGTGGTCATGGCTGCCATCGGCGCGCACCATGACCTCCATCTTGGGCTGGCCCCAAAAGCCCGGATAGTCGGGTCGGCCCAGGCGCGTGCCGGGATCAAAATCGGCGTAGTCGTACTTGCCATCTTTGCAGACCAGTTCGATACGTGGCTTGTAATCCGGATCCTGCCGGAAATAGTTGTTCGCCTGAAGTTCGAACCGGACCTTCTTGGCTCCGGTCATCTTGTCTTCCGAGCGGAACTGCATCCAGTTGCCGCCCGCGCTGACGCCATCCTGCTCTCCCTGATAAGGGCTCATGGCCCCTTGTTGAGCAAATGCTGCTACGGCTGCCAGCATTAGCAAAAAGCCGGCCAAGCCTGCTCCCGCTGCATTCTTGTTCTGAAGTAAGCGCAATAATTTCAAGGTTCTCCCTCCACTCAATTACACCTGATTATTGAACCCCGGTAAGACGCAAAAGTTGTATGGTCGGGTATCTTTTTATGGCGCTTCACGAGCCTGGATTTTGAGATCGATATAGATTTGTGACCGGTCATCGAACTGGCTCACTGACTTCGTATCGCTCTTATGGCCGTTGTGTTGTGCGTACACCTCATAGTCGACATTCGAAAGGCCGGGAAATCGATACATTCCCTCCTGCCCGACAATATACGTTTTCACCGCATGGGTGCGCAGATTCGTCAGATAAACCACTGCATCAACTACTGGATTGTCCTGTTGATCCAGCACTTTGCCGTAGAGCAGACGGCCTTGTTGTTTATCTTTCTTGTCGGGCGCGGCCTGGGCAGCGAGCGCGAACGCTAATACTGCCGCGAGGCCGAGAATGGATGCCTTTGGCCAGGCGCGCCTCATAGTCGCAATCGATTTTATTCCATCACAGGGTTAAATGCAGGCCGATATCCACGCGCTCGTCATAATCGATATGCACATTGACGTCTTGCGCCAGATGCAAAGGATGCCCATCGCTGGTTGTGACGCCCTTTAAGTCAGCGCTGACTACATAATCTGCTTCGCCTGCCGCCACGCGCTGCGCAAATTCGCCCGCATGATCGGAATAAAGCTCCCACTCGGGCTTCTTCTTCGGCAATTGCCGAATTGTCACCCTGACGCCATACACGGGGCGATTATCCGGACCCCACACAGTGCCGAAAATCAGGGCATACGGATCCGTCGGCTTCAGTTTCCTGAGTGCAAGGGCAGCATGGGCTTCGGTGACTACATGCAGGCCCGGCGCAGCGATGAGAAAAATCAACAGCAGGAAGAGACCAGACCAGCTTATCAAGTGATTCGACGGCCGATGCGATCGCGGAAGCCTATGCTTCTTCACTGTCTTCGGTTTCCAATTCATCTTCCTCATCGACGTAGCCGGCTTCAAT